>SVOM01000054.1 GCA_015066405.1 Oscillospiraceae bacterium | reverse complement strand
TTTTGTGTATATGATGTATAAATCCGATGTGATTTCCGATTTTACTGATTATACAGTATCTTCAAGGATGCGTATGGCTAAAGCCAGTGACCTTCAGTGGAAAACAAGCGGTTTTGCCGTTCGTGCCAATTTCCCGGCATCTGACCTTTCGACAAGTTCTACAATGAACCTGTTCTATCGCCCCAATGTTGGCGCTACAGTGGCTCCAATAAACAATTATTCAATGTATACATATCAGGGCAGAGGTTTCCACACCTTAGGGGACGCAGGACACACCGAATTTGCCGAAGGCGGTAAATTCTATAGCAATGACACAGCTGCCGATCATACTGTTTCTACCACAGTTTCGGGAGAAGACGTTGTAATGAGCGTTGATGGTAACGTACTTTTTGATTCTACCAAAACAGTATATCTTTACAACGTAGGCGTGGACCCTGTTACAAATACCGAATATACTTCCTTTGCTACTGATTATGCCGCTACTGTTAAAACAGATGCAGGTATGGTTGGTTTTGTAAACAGAGAAATTAATATTGAAGCTTATGACTTTACTGTTAAACTCAATATAACCTCCGACTCGGTTTTACCCGAAATGGCAAAAATATCTGATGAAGATATTAACGTTACGCCCGATGGCTATATCGTGAACGTTTCTCTTAACTCTAAAGCTTATTTGCCATCTACCATCTACGGATTTAATGCTACGTGGGGTGCGGCTAAAAATGAATATTTTGAAGTTTATGAGAATGGCGGCATCGTTGCTTTAAAAGAAGGCACAGAAACGATTTCCTGCACGTTAGACGTTAATGGAAATGGTGTACAGGGAGAAGTTACAGTAACGGTTGGCGACTATGATGATGAGGCTGCAAGTAAATTTATAAACAGTGATAAAGCAACTGTTGCACCCACCGATACTGACGGTAAGTATGTAATAACATTTGTAGATGATGCGTATGTTAAATATGATACATTTACAGTAAATAACTCGGCAGACATCCGTATTGATGAGCTTGAAGAAACTCCTGTTTCAAGCGGTAAGTCCTTTGTATTTAACGTGGCTGATTACGGCGCTGAGAATCTTAATGATATATGGGTTCGCTTTGAAACTACCGATGCTGACACTCAAAGCAGTGCAGTTTATACGCTCGGCGCAACAATCCCCGAAATTGGTTACGGTGTTCGTTTCACCAGCAGAATTCCTGCGATTAAATACAGCACCACAACTGATAATGTAAGAATAGGTGCATTAACCGATAGCATTGTAATTGACGGTAAGTCAGTAACTCCTGTTAAAATCGGCGCATTGCTTATACCCGAGGTTCTTTTGGGTGAAAACACACTTACTTTAAGCGAATCATACGTAAATGATTTGGCGGCAGGTACCGAGGTAACAGAAGTAACAGTTGGCAACTACGATGCAAAGAATGTAACTATCAAAAACTTGTCAGATATTACTGCAATATATGCTGATTACAACGTTCTTTTAAAAGATATGCCCGAATCAATGAAAGATAAAGAAATTGCATATCGCAATTACATAATCTATGAGATCGACGGCACTTATGCGGTTAAATATGAAGACGTTGTAACACGCAGTTATGAAGACGTTGAGATAGCGATTGGTGCAGTAGTTCCTACTTCCTTAAAGGTATTGGCAATCGGTAACAGCTTTAGTGAAGATGCAACCCGTTATTTGTGGGATATTTGCAACGATGCGGGTATAGCCGATTTAACTATTGCTAATATGTATATTGGCGGTTGTTCACTTGATACACATTGGGAGAATTTGCAGACTGATGCTGCTGCGTATAGGTATGATAAAAACACCACCGGCTCGTTCGAAAGAACACAGGGGTACAAATTATCTGATGCTTTAGCCGATGAAGATTGGGATGTTATTACCATCCAGCAGGCAAGTTGGATGAGTAGTGATGCGAGCACCTACACAAATCTCGAGAATATTTTAAACAAAATTAAGGAAACTAATCCCAATGCTAAAATTTTATGGCATGCTACGTGGTCATACGCTGTAGGATATGGCAGTACAACAACAGATGTAAAACAGATGGAAATGTATAACAATATTATTTCCGCTGTTCATTCCGAAGTGCTCACTCAAGAGCATATTGATGGCGTTATACCGAGTGGTACAGCTATTCAGAATATGCGTACTTCATACATTGGCGACTGGCTCAACCGTGACGGTACACATATGAGCGAGGGCTACGGCCGTTACACCACCGCTATGACCTGGTTCGCAGCAATTACCGGTTGTTCGATAAACGATATTGATTGGGTAACCAATAACTACACCGCCGAGTTCAAACTTGATGGCGTAGTTATCGATAGCAGTACGCGTGATAAAGTAACCGATTTGAAAGTTGTTAAGGAAGCGGTTAAGAATGCCATAAAGAATCCGTACAGTGTTACTGAGTCTTACTATACGGTTCAACCGCAATAATATATGTAAAGGGGAAATAATGATGAAAAAATATGAAACTCCAATACTTGATATTAAGAATTTAACCGTTTCGGATGAAGTTTCCTCCACATTTACCGAGGGCAGTGATAACGAAACAGGTTGGTTAGATCAATGGACTTCGGGAATTTTAGGAAACTAATTCTATAAAAGATAGTTTATAGAACTACCTCAAATAAGCGGCAAACCCCGTAATTATACGGGGTTTGTTGCTTTTTTATTTGACATATACTGCATTTTGCCGTAAAATAATAATTAAGAAAAATTTTACTATGGGGTGTTTTAATGCGTAAAGATTTAACAATGCTTATGGACCTTTATGAGATGACCATGGCAAACGGCATACTCACAAGTGATATGCGCGATACCATAACATATTTCGATATGTTTTTCCGCCGCGTACCTGATGAGGGCGGCTTTGCTATAATGGCAGGCCTTGAGCAGTTGATAGAATATTTTAATAATCTTGAATTCACAAGTGAGGATATCGAGTATCTAAAAAGCTTGAATCTTTTCTGTGATGAGTTTATTAAGTATTTGGAAAACTTTAAATTTGAGTGCGATGTATGGGCGATACCCGAGGGCACACCGATTTTTCCTGCCGAGCCGATTTTAACCGTTCGCGGTCCTGCCGTTCAGGCGTTTATGGTGGAAACTATGGTGCTGCTTACAATTAATCACCAGTCGCTTATAGCCACCAAGGCAAACCGCATTGTAACAGCGGCGCAGGGTAGGGTGGTTATGGAATTTGGCGCGCGCCGTGCCCACGGCTATGATGCCGCGATTTATGGCGCGAGAGCTGCAGTTATCGGCGGTTGCGCGGGCACTTCCTGTGTGAAATCAGCAAAGGAATTCGGCGTTCCGGCATCGGGCACGATGGCACATAGCTGGGTGCAGCTTTATGATGATGAATACACCGCTTTTAAAACCTATGCCGAAAGATATCCCGATAGTTGTATGCTGCTTGTTGATACCTACAATGTTTTAAAATCGGGTATTCCTAATGCTATCCGTGTTTTTGATGAGGTTTTAAAGCCGATGGGCAAACGCCCGCTTGGTATTCGAATTGATAGCGGCGATATTACCTATATTACGGGCAAGGTACGCAAAATGCTTGATGATGCAGGGTATCCTGACTGTAAGATTTGCGTTTCCAACTCACTTGATGAGTATCTTATCCGCGATATGATTATGCAGGGAGCAAAGGTTGATAGCTTCGGCGTTGGCGAACGACTTATAACTGCATCGAGCGAGTCGGTTTTCGGTGGTGTTTACAAGCTTGCCGCCGTTGAAAAGGATGGGGAAGTGATTCCCAAAATCAAAATCAGCGAAAACACAGCAAAAATCACAATCCCAGGCATTAAAATTCCGTGGAGATTATTTGATAACGAAACAGGCAAGGCAATAGCAGATGTTATTACCTTAAATCACGAAAAAATTGATGACACCAAGCCCTATGAAATTTTTGACCCCGTTCATACATGGAAGCGCAAAACGGTTGAAAATTTTACAGCTAAAAAGCTACAGGTTAAGGTTTTCGAAAAGGGAAAACAGGTTTATGTGTCCCCGTCAGTTAAAGAAATTTCAAGCTACCGCGCCGAACAGGTGGGTAACCTTTGGGATGAGGTTAAACGTTTTGAAAAACCGCATACCTATTATGTTGACTTGTCTGAGGACTTATGGAATCAACGTAACGAATTGCTTATAAAGCATAGGGCGAATAATCAAAAGGGAAATTAAAATGAAAAGAATTTTATGCTTATTTTTGTCCGTTTTAATGGTCTTGTGTCTATCTGCTTGTAAAAGCCAAGAAAACGGCGCCGCAAGCTCAAGTCAGTCAAGCGGTTCCTCTGCCGTTTCATCTTCTACTGCGGCGATTACTCGCAAACCACTGCCACAATACCCAAATGGCGAATTACCCAAATCACTAAAAATATTAGCGATAGGTAACAGTTATAGCGATGATGCCACAAAGTATTTGTGGGATATTTGCAAGGCAGCAGGCATTGAAGAGGTGGTAATTGCCAATATGTATATTTCGGGTTGTTCACTCGATACCCACTGGGAAAATATATCGGGCGACATCCGTGCCTATACTTATTATAAGAATACTGACGGCGAGTGGAACAGCAAAAACAGAGTGAAGATTTCAACCGCACTTTCCGAGCAAGAGTGGGATATTGTAACCATTCAGCAAGCAAGTTGGTCGAGTGGTATGGAAAGCTCCTATAAGCATTTTGACAAAATTGTAAAATACATCTATGAAAATGAGCCCACCGCCAATGTTATGTGGCATCAAACTTGGGCGAAATGTGAAGGCTCAGTTCCTGCGGAATATGGTAGTGAACAGTTAAAAATGTATGAAGCAATAGTCAAAACTATGCAAGACAAGGTAGAAACCTCACAGTATATCAGCGGTATAATTCCCGTTGGAACGGCCATTCAAAATATGCGGTCCTCATACCTTGGCGATACGCTTCACCGCGATGATGTTACCCATTTAAGCAAGGATTACGGCCGTTATACTGCGGCTATGACGTGGTTTGCTACAATTACGGGTTGCGCCATTGATGATATTGATTGGGTGCCCGAAGCAGAGAAAGAAAAAATTACCGATTTACCCCTCGTGCGCGAAGCAGTTACCAATGCAATAAAAGAGCCCTACAAGGTAACCGATTCAAAATATAAGTAAAGTTTCAAAACAGGAGATTAAAATGAAAAGAGTTTTATGTTTAATTTTGGCTTTATTGTTAGTTTTTTCCTTATCGGCGTGTAAAAAGCAAAAGGAAGAAACACCATCCGATAACACAGAAAGCACCTACGATTTGGTGGAGTGTATGAAGCAGGGCAAGCTTCCCGAAGCCGAGTATTTGCTTGGCACCGACCCCGAAAAAATCAAAACCGATTATAATTACTACGGAGAAAACAGTAGTGATGAGCATTCGCACGACCAC
>SVOM01000053.1 GCA_015066405.1 Oscillospiraceae bacterium | reverse complement strand
TTCTACCGTCACGATGTACGCTTTCAAGATAGGTAAGTTCTTTTTTGTTACTCATTTTTCACCCCTCCTTATGCTAACCAATTGGTAAACGGAATGGCAACAGCCATACCGCCGACAAGACTAAGCGGCAGTGCATAATCGGTAAGCCAACGAGCCTTTAGCTTTTTGGAAAGAATACCGCAGACAGCCATAATTACTGCCGAAACTGCCATAACGCAAACGGGGACAAGTCCCGAGGTATCACCCTTGAAAACGAGTCCAACGTCGCAGAAAACGTAGCCTAAAAATGCTGAAATCATACCTAAAAACATTGCATTATTAAAGATTTCGCCCCATTTTTTATCCTTCATACCAATTTTGTTCATACCGCCTTGTATCTTTTTAGTAACGAAGGGTACAAGGATAAGACCGATAGAAATGCCGAGTGTCATAACCCAAAGCACAGTTACAAAAACCGACGGGTCGGTTATCGTTTCGCCCGCACCAAGTCCCAAGGCGGTGAGAGCGTTGTTAGCGGCAACTGTTTCGTATGTAATCGAGCCGATAACCGAAAGTCTAAGCCAGGGCAGAGCAACGCCAAGGCTTTTTGAGAGAGCCACAACACCAACCAAAATGGCGATGGCGGGCGCTATCGTAAATATAGCGGCCGACGAAATGGTAGATTTGATGATTTTAGGGTCGATGCCCTTTTCTTTCGCGCGGCGAAGCGCACGAGCAAGAAAGTAAATTGACTGCGCCAAAACCACGGCAATAATTATCCCAACCAAAACGTAGAGTATGGGATGATTTACGCTGAATTCCATAATTCAACCCCCAAAAAATATTTATATATATAATTTAACATAAATTTCGAATTTGTTCAACAAAAAAGAGCATCTAATTTAGATGCTCTTTAAAATTATTCGGGGATAAAGCCCTCAAAGATTACTATTTCGTCGTCATTGACCGCCGTTTCAAGCTCTTCTTGTGAGCGAAGCGTCCAACTGACGCCCTGTAATTTCCAAAGCTTTTTGGATATTTTATAGGGCAAACAATTTCGGTCTTGATAAGAGTAGGCTATAAAATCGGGCTTGTTTATAACGTTTGTAACAAGCGAGGTTAAAAACAGTTTTATAAAGAAGCTTTTAATTTTAGAGCCCTTAAAATAGTTAAAGGACAGTTGACCGCGTATTATATCGGGACGATTTTGCTTTAACCATAATATACAACGGGGGTCAAAGCTTTCAAGACAATAGGCACCATTATAATTGTCTAGCGCATCGCAAACGGCTTTACATAGCTCGTCGTAGTGCTTATCAAAGCCCTTAAGCTCGATTATTAGCGGCACTTCGCCACCGAAAAACTTTAATACGTCGTGAAAATTCGGTATGGTCTCGCTTGTGCCTTCAAGGTAATACATACCGAGCTCATTCAAGGTGAGCTCTGAAACGTTGCGCTCGACACCCGTCGTGCGTTTTAGAGAGTCATCGTGGATTACCGCGAGTCCGCCGTCGGCGAGCAGGTGCACGTCTAATTCAACACCAAAGCCGCGCTCCTTAGCATGTGCGAATGCGGCCATACTGTTTTCGGGTATAACACCCGTCTTAAAGAGTCCGCGATGGGCAAAATGGTAACCTTGAAATTTCGACATATCGGTATTACTGCGACCTTTAAGTGTCAAAAGGTAAATGATGCCCAAAACCGTCAGAGTAATTAAAATTATTAGAACTGCTTTCAAAAAAATCTTCCTTAATCGTCAATATCAAATGCTTCGATACCCTTCTTTGCCTCGAACCTGCTGTCGCCGTGTTTAACAAACAGCATTGTAGTAAAGGAAATAAGAACGGCTATGGCAGCATAAATGAATAGTGTTTTCGGGTTAACACCGTATAGTGTACCTGCAAGTATGGGGGTTATAACCTGAGCCGCCATACTGAAGGCGTAGTAGTAACCTGTGAATTTGCCGATATCACCGCCCGAGCACATTTCAACAACCATGGGCAGACTGTTAACGTTAATCAGTGCCCAAGAGATACCAACAAGAATAAATACTGCATATAGCGCGGGGCTGAATGAGTTAGCAAAAAGTGTGTAACCGAAGGCTACGCCAAAGGAAGCGGCAAGCACTGCGGCACCGATTTTAATGGTCTTTGCTCGACCGATTTTGCCTGCGATAACACCTGCAGGTATATAGGAAGCAATAGCACCCGCTGTTGCTATGGTAAGACAGAGCGATGCGCCGCCGTCGGTCATACCCCATTGACTTGTAGCATATACCGAGAACCAGGTGGTAACGGCATTATAGCCGATATACCAAAATGCAACCGATAAAAGCAGGAATATAAGGCTTTTTTTAACCGGTTTTGGTATGATGGCTTTCTTCTTTGTTTCATCCATTTCGGTTAACTGCTCTTCGGGATGTGCGGCTTCGTATTCGGCCTGCTCGGCGGCGAGTTTGGGCTCGTTTACAAAGAACATAATTATAAATAATGCCAAAAGCATTATACCTGCAACGATTATGAATATCGGCAGATAGTCGACGTGGGTTTCATCAGGCTTGCTTCCCGAATAGATAACGGTGTTAACTATAAGGAAAAGCACGCCACCAATAGCGCCCATAAGGTTAATTACGGCATTACCCTTACTGCGAAGGGGCTTTGGCGTAACGTCGGGCATTAGTGCTACGGCAGGGGAACGGAATATACCCATTGAAACCAGTGTTAAGCACAAAACGCCTATAAAGGTTATGAGTAGTGTTGCATTGTTAATACTGCCGGCAGCAAGGTTGTCGATAATCGGCAGACCAATCATAAATGCCACAGCTAAAAGCGTGCCAACAAGAATAAAGGGTTTGCGTTTACCCATTTTGGCATGGCATTTGTCAGAAAGTCCACCAAACAGCGGCAATAAGAATAATGCAAGCACGTTATCGGCCGACATTATCATACCCGTTACTGTTTCGTTAAGACCAAAGGTGTACTGTAAAATTAGCGGAATTTTGTTGTCGTACATTTGCCAAAATGCACTGATGGCAAGAAAGGCAAAGCCGACGAGTATAGTGCGCTTTACGTTTAGCTTCATAAGTTTTTCTCCGTTTCATAACTTATTTTGCGTCTATAATTTGATTATATCCAAATATTACTAAAATGTCTATAAAAAGTTGTGGGGGAAGGGTATGTTTATCATGAAAAAGTATTTATGACTTCCTGTATTTACATTGAGTATGGTGTTATGTTATAATATTGAAAATTGGGGTGATTATTTGAGTAAAACACAGATTAGTATCGATACTTTTCATGAGGAAAAACTTTGTCGTTCCTTTAGAGTGAAAGCGATTATATTTGGTGTTATTGCACACGCGTCTTTGTTGGCTGCCTTATATATAGAAAGTTTTTTCATAATTTTTACATTGTGTTTTTTGTTTTTGCTTTTATGCACTACGGTTTCTTATAAGCGGAAAATTTCAATATTAGAGACGCAACGACTTATATTTTCATGTGAAAACGATAACAATTTGTATGATTTATTTAGACATTATTGTGAAGCATTGAAAAAAGCCAAAAAAGGTAAGGGTTTATTAACTGCAAGAAAGTATAAAGAGGTTTTTAAAAAGTATAAATTCATACTATTAAACGAAAAACAGAACTATATCGGCACTGCGATGACTAAGCATTATAAGAGTATAGAATATGCTATTAAAAACAAGAGCATGTATCAATTAAGAGAAATTTATAATTCTTGCAATGCCCTTATAAATTCAATAAATACATACAAAAATCAATTTGATGAAAAAAACACAAAATTTTCAGCTTCTCTTTTAGAAAAGTCATATGTGATAATTGATTTTGTTGCAAGAAGAATTAATTGTTATAACATTGGCAACACCTATAACATTGATTTGATGAAAGGACAAGACTTCGAAAAATTTTGTGCAAATCTTTTAAAATTATATGGTTTTGATAATGTGGAAGTGACAAAGGGCAGTGGAGATCAAGGAGTCGATATAATAGGCATATACAAGGGTTATAGATTTGCTGTGCAATGTAAAAGATATTCTAAAAAGCTTGGTAACAGCCCAATACAAGAGGTCGTTGCAGGCAAGAAATTTTATAATTGCCAAGGAGCGCTTGTTATTACCAATAATTATTTTACTGATAGCGCAGTACAACTTGCAAAAGCTAACAATGTGCAACTTTGGGATAGAAAAAATTTAATGGAAGCCATTAATTATACCGATAGTCAGTGGGATGAATTGTTAGAAAAAATAAGCTTGGGCTAAAGCCTGTATCGTATGTAAACTTAAAGATAAAAAATAAAAGGGCGATGCTCGTTGTCCTTTAACTTGGTGCCGATGGCGGGACGCACCTTGCCGAAGGCAATGCGCCCTGCTTGTCGACCCAATGCTTCGCATTCGGTACCCGACCGCGCACCTTTCGGCTAAAAAACAGTCCACCGGACTGTTTTTCTTTACGCCGAAACCCTCCGAGTGTTCAAGTCCCGCCATGAAATAAAAAAAGCAGACCAAAAGGTCTGCCTTTTTATTTGCGAAAGAACGACTAAAAGTAGTGTATCTACTCTGTTCTACAAATTAGAATCTATCGAACGGATTTCTATTGACGAGAGCAAAGATAGGCTTGTAGGATTTCTTCTACTTCATCCTCATTGGGCGTATATCCCTCATATATCTCATTGCAAAGCCATGCATAATAATCCGTTATTGCCTCGATGAAAGAAGTAAGTATCTCTTCAATTGTGCTATGTTCTGTTCTCACAGGGAGACGAATCTCTGGAATATCCCCGCAACTACTAAATGTTGGATAGGAGGAAAAATCAGCCCAATAAAACAAATATCCAACTCGTTTACCGCTACGGCTAATCAGATAATGATTGTATTCAAAATCGACCCACAAGGTAATAGGAATACGATAATTGTTTTCCACCCAAGTTACAAAAGAACGAAGTTCCTGCTCAACATCTGTTGGGATTCTTTTGTCGAAGCAAATGTTAAATTCGGGCAAGATATTTTCAGAAACTTTCAGTTTTACTGTCTGAGCCTTTTTCCAAACACTATTTTCAGTCATAGGGAACACCTCCTCGTCAAATCCTTATTTATCAGATTATATCACTTTTCAGCAAACAAATCAAGGCGAAGCCTTGTATATCATCTATTCCGCAGGAATTGCATATCATCAACACGCAGTGTTGCATCTCATCAAGCTGCAGGAGGGTTTATGCACGGCTATGCCGTGATGATATACAGCCCCGTTGGGGCTGATGATATGCCAAGCCTGCGGCTTGGATAAAAAAAGAAGTAACTTTTGTCTACCAAAAGTTACTTCTTTTTTGCGAAAGAGCAGTATAACGGTGCGTAAAGTGGGGTAAGAAAATCGATTAGGTGCGTAACTGCGCTGTTCGAGAAATTGGAATTTACCTTTCAGTATCTATTAACACCGCTCTGCACGGTGAACCAT
>SVOM01000052.1 GCA_015066405.1 Oscillospiraceae bacterium | reverse complement strand
TTTAACCTTTTTAAGACCGTAATGCTCTTTATTAAGCAATGCTTCGGCTTTTTCTATGTTTGTTTTAATTTTGGTATTAACGCCAAAAGGAAGGCTTAAAATTAAATCTAAATAATTTCTAACAACTGTAGCCTCGTGCGAGCCGAAAGGCATTTTTGAAAGCTTATTAACCTCGCTAAGCATTTGGTCTTTAGATTCTTTGTTAACATTTAGTTTAGCGATTTTTTCACGATATGCTTCTACTTCAGCATCCGGACCGTCATCGCCATATAGTTCAAAATTAATTGCGCGAATTTGTTCTTTTAAGTAATATTCACGCTGATTATCATCAATTTGTTCTTTTACTTTTTCTTGAATTTTAGCGTCAATACTTAAAATTGAGCATTCCTTATGTAAAAGCTCTGCAACCTTGCGAAGTCTTTTTGCAGGGTTTAATTCTTCTAAACACATTTGCTTGGCTTCTAGTGGCATTTGAATATTTGATGCAATAAAATCACTCAAATATGCAGCGTTTTTAGCTTCCATAACCGACATAACAATGTCTTTAGGCATTTTAGGAATTAATTTTGCATATTTTGCAAATAGCTCTTGCACGTTTCTAATAAATGCTTCATTGTTATTTGATTTTTTAATTGGTGTTTCATCAAGCTGTAACACATCTGCAACCAGACAATTATTTATTGTTTGTAAATTGCTAAAGCAAGCACGATAACCGCCTTCAATTAAAACGCGAATATTATCATCACTCATTCGCATAATTTGGCGAATTTTGGCAACACAGCCAACCCTAAACAAATCTTCTGCGTTAGGGTTTTCGGTTTTTAGTTCCTTTTGAGAAACTAAAAATATGGTTTGATCCTTGTCCATAGCTAAATTAAGCGCGTTTATTGATTTTTCACGGCCAACGTCAAAATGGAGCAACATTCCCGGAAAAACAACCAAACCTCTTAAAGCTAAAACAGGCATAGGTTTTGAATTTATATTTAAAGACAAATAAATCACCTTTCAAAGTTACAAGTATAATAATTTATTTTATAGTAAAAATATATTAAAATCAATATTTTTTTAACTTTTTCTTTTATTATATAAAATTATATGGTATAATTTGCCTATAAAGGAGATGTTTTTATGTTTAAAAAATATATTTTACCTTTAATTATCGCTTTAGGTTTAGGCGCGGTTAATTTTTACGTTACACTACCCGCTCTTAACATTAAAGACGGTGGTTTTTGGGCACTTATAATTTTTATGGTTGTTGTTTACGTTGTTGCAATGTTAATTTTTAAAGGTATTATAAAAATTAACGGTCTTTTACAAAAACAGCCAGAAGTAAAAGAATTTAAAAACATTACAATTAAAAAATCGCACAAGCGTTTAATTGTAATTGCTGTTGCTTTGATTTTAGTTGGCTTTGGTATAATTGGAATTTCATCATCAAAGCTTTTTAATGCCAGCAAATACCAACAAATGCTTCCTGTTAAAGAGGGAGATTTTACAGAGGTCGTTGCAGAAATTCCAATAAGCAAAATTCCTGTTGTTGACAAAGACACCGCAGAAAGATTAGGCTCGCGCAAAATTGGTGAGGTTGTTGAATTAGTTTCACAGTTTAACGTTTCGAATTTTTATACACAAATTAACTTTGATGAAACACCATATAGAGTATCTCCACTTGAATATGCCGATTTTATTAAGTGGTTTACAAATAAAAAAGACGGTGTTCCCTATTACGTTAAAATTGATATGGCAACCCAAAGCACCGAGCTTGTAAAACTAGCTGAAGGTATGAAATATTTACCAAGCGAATACTTTTCAAGAGACTTATTGCGCCACGTTAGATTTAAATATCCCACAAAGATGTTTCATTCGACATCATTTGAAATTGATGAAAAAGGAAAACCCTTCTGGATTATATCATATTACGATTACACCATTGGCTTTTTAGGCGGTAAAGATATTTCGGGTGTTATTTGCGTTGATGCAGTAACGGGCGAAACTACCGATTATAAAGTAAAGGAAGTTCCAACCTGGGTTGACAGAGTATATGATGCCGACATCGTTTTAGAACAGGCTTCTTCTTGGGGTAAATTTACAGAAGGCTATTGGAACTCCGTATTTGGACAAAGAAACGTTATTGCCACAACCGACGGTTATAACTATATTGCATTAAACGACGATGTTTGGCTATTTACTGGTATTACTTCGGTTGTTTCTGATGAATCTAACATTGGCTTTATTTTGATAAATATGAGAACAAAGGAAAGCTTGCGTTTTAGCATTAACGGTGCCGAAGAATATTCGGCTATGAGCTCGGCTCAAGGTAAAATTCAAGAAAAAGGCTACAACGCAACATTCCCCATTTTAGTTAATATTGCAGATACACCCTCTTATTTTATTAGTTTAAAAGACAATGCGGGTCTAGTTAAGGCTTACAGCTTTGTTTCTGTTTCTAATTATCAAATAGTTGGTGTTGGCGATACTTTAGAACAAGCAAGCGAAGAATATTTAAGACTTTTAAAATCTAACGGTATTGAAATTAACGAAAACACCGATAACTTTAAGGGTGGAATAACCGAAGAAATTACCATTTCAAAAATTAACTCGGCGGTTATTAACGGAAATTCGGTTTATTATATTCAGCCCGAAGGCAGTGATAAAATTTATTATTCAAGCATCGAGGTTTCAAATAAGCTTCCGTTATTAATTAAAGGTGATAAAATTACAATAACAAGAAAGAACGAAGATTCTTTAGAAATTACAAAAATTAAATAGCAAAGTAAAAAAGAGCTCAAAGGGAGACACTCCGTAAGGAAGTTGTCTCCCTTTGGCTTTTGTAGTCAGTAAGATTTATTGAATTGTAAGGATAATTCAATTCATAACGGAGGATTACGAAAATGACAATATAATCTATAACTAACCAAGAAAGGCGGCAGAGAGAAATCTCTGCCACCATTTTTGCAATTATTAATAGATTCCTCTTTTTACGATATAATTAATCGCATATTTCAAGGAGGTTTTTCGTAGATAAGTTTAATAGCATAAATAAATTTAGATGTAAATTATGTAATAATGAATTTCTCGATGACGAGATGAGTGAAGAACATTATCCTGCTCGCAGTACAGGAAACGAAGATATTGTTCTGTGCGGGGTGTTGTTAAAATTTAACGATTATAAAGCTTTGTTAAATATGCTATTTTATCGCTTAAACCGTATGGAATTTGGTCGGGTAGCATTCTCCAACGCCAATTACCCTCTTGTGTGCCTGGAATATTGATTCTTGCCTCGTTAGAAAGCTCGAGATAATCCTGCATTTGCGCCACAAAAAGTCGAGCAACGCTGCTCATACCGCCACGGATAGTTCCCCAAACATACCCTTCGTGTTCATTAAGACCAAGATAATCCTCGGCCTTTTTTAAATCACTGGGGGTTAATTGTGAAAGCCAACCCTTTATGGTGTCATTATCGTGAGTGCCTGTATAACAAACACAGTTTTTATTATAAGCGTGTGGAAGGTAAACGCTGTCTTCATTAGCGCCAAATGCAAATTCCAACACCTTCATACCGGGAAATTCAGAATCCTTTAAAAGCTGTACTACCTCTTGTGATGGATACCCCAAATCCTCAGCAATAAAGCTTATGCTTGGGAGGCGGTTTTTAAGAGTGGATATAAGTGACATACCCGGACCCTTTACCCAACGGCCGTTCATTGCGGTTTTTTCGCCGTAAGGCACTGCCCAAAAGCTTTCGAAACCACGGAAATGGTCAATGCGAACAACATCATAAAGCTTTGCCGCACCTTCGATACGCTTTATCCACCATTCATAGCCGTTTTGCTGCATAACATCATAAGCATAAAGCGGATTCCCCCACAGCTGACCATCGGCTGTGAATTGGTCGGGCGGTACACCCGCAACCTCGGTAGGAAAACCCTTTTCATCCAACTGAAAGCATTCGGGTGAAGCCCAAACGTCAACCGAATCAAGTGCAACATAAATAGGTAAATCACCTATAATTCCAACCGAATGCTCGTGCGCGTATTCGCGCAGCGCATTCCACTGATTAAAGAAAAGAAACTGTATATAGGTAAAAAGGCGGATATCGTCTGCCAATTTCTCAGTGTAAAATTTTATTGCTTCCGGCTTTCTGAGGCGGATGTCCTCATCAGGCCATTCAAGCCACGAAAGCATATTAAAATGCCTTTTAAGCGCCATAAAAAGTGCATAATCTAAAAGCCAATACGAATTCGCACTTTTAAATGCTTCAATGCGGTCAAAATCCCTGTCCCAGCCGCGCTCACACACTTTTTGCAAAAGGGTGTAGCGGTTTTCATACAGCGCACCATAATCAACAAGGCAAGGGCTATCGCCCCAAAACAGCGCATCAATTTCCGACTGTTCTAAAAGACCATCCTCTACCAAAATATCAAGGTCGATAAAATAAGGGTTACCCGCATGGGTGGAGGGACTTTGATAGGGCGAATCGCCACAGCTTGTGGGACCCACAGGCAAAATTTGCCACCAAGACTGATTAGATGCCTGTAAAAAGTTTATAAAATCGCGCGATGCCTTACCCAATGTACCAATGCCATAAGGTGATGGTAGGGTGAAAATCGGCATTAAAATGCCACTGCTTCTTTTGATTTCGTTATCCTTTAACAGCACCTGCGGCAACCCCCTTTATGATGTGCTTTTGACAAAGCAGATAGAATATAACAACGGGGATAATGCTTAAAAGAATCAATGCCATTGTTGCACCCAAATCTACCGTGCCATAGCTACCTTTTAGATATTGAATATGTATCGGAATAGTTTTATATTCATTAATATCAAGTGATAAATAAGGCAAGAGGTAGTCGTTCCAAACCCACATTATTTCCAAAATACCTACCGATATTAAGGTGGGCTTCATCATAGGAAGCACAACTGCAAAAAAGGTATAAGGCGGGTTGCAGCCGTCTATCGCGGCGGCTTCTTCAATTTCCAAGGGGATAGACTTTACAAAGCCTGAGAACATAAACACCGCAAGACCTGCACCAAAGCCAAGATAAATAACAGGAATAGTCCAAGGAGTATTAAGACTTAATTTATCGGCTGTTTTGGAAAGCGGATACATTACCATTTGGAAAGGAACCACCATAGAGAAAACGCAAAGAAAGTAAATAATACGGCAAATCGGCGTATCACGTCTTGTGATATACCAAGCCGCCATTGATGTAAAAAGAAGAATTAAGAAGGTGGAAAGTACGGTAATGGCGACACTGTACAAAACGCTTTTTACAAATGGATAGTTACCAAAGGTCATACCCTTAATAAAATTTGCAAAACCAACAAAGGATTCTGCATTAGGCAAAGCAAAGGTATCGGTTTTAACAAATGTGTTAGCTTTAAATGAGTTAATTACAACTGCAACAACGGGCAAAATATAAATAATACTGATAACAGACATTATCGCCGTTAAAATATTTTTGCCAAGTGAATTATTAACGCCCAATTTCTTATTAGCCATTATTGCTGCACCTCCCTCTTTCTTGTGAAGGACAGCTGCAATAAACCAAGAGCCGCAACAAGTATAAAGAATATAACAGCTTTAGCTTGTGCATAGCCGGGAGCCGAAGCACCTTGACCGTAGAAGGTAGAATAAATGTTAAGAGCCAGCATTTCAGTAGTTTTAATAGCAGAGCCATCGGGTTGAATAATGAACGGCTGACCGCCGGTTAAAGCGAGGTTTTGGTCGAATAGCTTAAATCCGTTTGTCAACGACAGGAAGGTACAAATTGTAATGCTTGGCATAACATTGGGAATAATTACACGGAAAAGGGTTTGTGCACCGCTGGCACCATCAATTTTTGCCGCTTCAAGCATATCACCCGGTACCGACTGCAAGCCCGCAATATAAATAATCATCATATAACCAATT
>SVOM01000051.1 GCA_015066405.1 Oscillospiraceae bacterium | reverse complement strand
TTGTTTGGTGGTAATCGTGAATCAAATCCGTTTTACCCTTGTAAATTGCAATACCCAATACCGTAAATAGAGCTGAAACCAGAAACATAATAATGGAATACACTAACATATTGATACCTCTACAAATTCTTATTTATCGGTTAGTTGTATTATAGCACAACTTGACTAACAAAGAAAGAGAATATTAAAAACACCCACAGTTCTTAAAAAACTACGGGTGCTTTTGTGTCGTGTTGTACTGTCCTTAAGAGTACGCCTCATATGAACGGTTCTTTTTTGCTAAGATATAATACATAACAAAAAACACAAAAAAATGTGCTTTTTCCACATTCACTTAGTTTCTTTTAGATGGTATCATTAATTTGCAATTATTATAATTATAAAGGAGAAAATTATGAAGAAACTATTATCAAGTTTAGTAGTGTTGCTCTTGTTGGTATCATGCTGCCTCATCGCTGCATTCCCGACAAGTGCTACAGACATCAATTATGACGATTTTGATATAATTGATGGTGTGCTTATCGAGTACCTTGGTGCAGGTGGAGATGTTGTTATTCCGTCAGTTGATGCTGATGGCAACCCTGTAACCCACATTGACTCACGCGCGTTTTGGAAGAACACAAGTGTAACAAGTGTTGTTATATCAGAGGGTATCGAAACCATGGGTAGCGAGGTATTTGAGTTCTGTGAGAACTTAACAGAGGTGTCCTTGCCTTACTCTCTTACCGAAACGGGTTATTCCGTATTCCGTTATTGCAACCTTTATGCTCTTACAATTCCCGGTAACTTAAAAATATTAAACCACGATTTTAGCGTTGGTGGCCCGATTACCGACTTTGTTATCTCCTCCGGCGTTGAAGAGTTGGATAGAGAGTGCGTTTACGGTCAGTTTACAGAGCTTGTGTTGCCTGAGTCTGTTTATATGGTAAGAGGTATTTTCCGCGGTGGTATGAACGTTGAGGTTAAGGAATGGCGTTTGTATGTTCTCAACCCCGACTGCGAACTCGGTATTATTGATGGTAAGGATAAGTTCTTTGAAGAATACGGCAGTGTTGGTCCGCTTACCTATGGTTACGATGGTTGTAAGTGTAAAATAGCCGTATACGGTCTTAAAGATTCTCCCATCAAAGAGTATGTAAATACATATATGAAGGATAAGATGGGTACTGTTACAGCTCGTTTTGTTGGTATGGATCAGGATGAAATTGATGAGCTTGAGCAGAAGAACGAAGAGCGCAGCATCACCAAGCCCACAGTAGACCCGAATACTAACAAGGAACCCGAGGGAGAAGAGGGCGGCAACAATAATAACAACACCAATACAGGTAATAACAATAATGGTGCAGCAACTAATAATGGTGGAAGCGACAGCACATTGCTTATCGTTGTTATAATTGCGGCAATTGTTGTAATTCTTATTATTGCAGTTGTTGTAGTTGTTGTTGTTTTGTCAAACAGCAAAAAGAAAAAGAAGAAGAAAAAGAAAGCCAAAAAAGCAGTTGAAGCTGCATTGGATGAAGCCACTGAATCGGTAGCCGAAGAAACAACCGAAGAAAAGGGCGAAGAAGAATAATTAATTAAAAAGAACCGTTCATAAGAACGGTTCTTTTTTTAGGATTTAGGATTTAGGGGATGGCAGATTATTTGCCGTCTTTTTTTGCATGTTTTTTGATGGTATTTTGTAGGGGAGGGGTCTACCCTACCGCTATTTTTAATGAATATTAAAACGGGAGGCGAAACGCCTCCCCTACATATTCATATTTTAAATAATAAATAAGAAAGAAGAAAGAATAAAAAATGTGCCGTGCTTTGCACGGCATTACGTATATCGTTTTGCATAGCGAAACACCGAATTTATTATTTATTATTTCTTCTTTATTCTTTAATTTTGCACTGCTTACCTGTATGGTCTATTATGTAGTTTTCTTTAAGTATCAGGTCTTCTATAAAAACAAACTCATAGCCCTCATTTTTGAGCGTTTTTAGTATCTGCGGGAGCGCGGCAGGGGTATGGTCGGCATCGTTGTGGAAAAGCACGATGCTACCGGGTTCTACTTTCGATACAACGCGGTGGCAAATACTGTCGGGCGTAGCGTTATCTTTCCAGTCAAGACTGTCTACCGACCACTGTATACACGCCATATTTGCGCTGTTTGTGGCATCAATTGTATTGTTATCATAGTCGCCGTATGGTGGGCGGAATAGAGTTGGTGTTCTGCCCGTTATTGCGGCAATTTTTTCGTTGCAAGCGGTAAGCTCGTTGCTCATTTGATTTGTGCCAAGCTGTGGCATATGCGGATGGGTGTTCGAGTGGTTTTCAATTCTGTGGCCTGCATCAGACAACTGTTTTACCGACTCGGGATATTTATCAACCCACGCCCCCACAACAAAAAATGTTGCGGGTACATCGTATTCTTTGAGGATGTTTATAAGCGTTTCGGTATCATCGTTGCCCCAAGCGGCATCGAAACTGATGGCTATCTTTTTATCATTTGTTTCAACGCAGTATATCGGTAGCTTGCGCTCACGCGATGCATTAGTGATTACCGAGCCTACTGCAATTAGTATAAGCGACAGCATTATGCAGGATGCCGCCATTAAGTGCTTGCGGGTTATAACTATCATTTTCATAATATCACCAAACCTTTAATAGATAGTATGAAATATGGGCGCGTCCGTATTACAGGATTTAGGATGCAGGTTTAGGAATTAGGAAAATAAAAAGACCACACAGTTACCTGTGTGGTCTTGTGTTGGCACCTACTTATTTTCCCGGGCAGCTGCCCGCCAAGTATCTTCAGCGCAAGTGAGCTTAACTTCCGTGTTCGGGATGGGAACGGGTGGACCCTCACCGCAATCAGCACCAACTTTGTGTCGCTTATCGGCGACAAATGTGATTATAGCACAAGCAAAACGCATTGTCAACACTTTTTTGCAAATTTTTTTAATTTTTTCTTTTCCATTTGTTGACACAGCCCCAATTTAAAAGTATAATTTATTTGATAATATTAAAGGGGATTTTACAGTGATTAATCAAAGAATAGCGGAGCTTATAGCTTATGGCATTAATAAAGGCTTTTATAAGGAGCAGGACAGCGTTTATATAACCAATAAACTGCTTGATATTTTGCGCCTTCAAGAATATGAACAGCCTAAAGAGGTAAACAATGATTTCGATTTGGAAGAGAATCTAAAGGAAATACTTGATTTTGCAGTAGAAACGGGAATAATTGACGATAACATAACCGAGCGCGACTTGTTCGACACAAGAGTTATGGGCGCATTGATTCCGCGTCCGAGCGAGGTTACCGAGAGGTTTTATGATTTATATAAAGCTTCGCCCGAGGCCGCTACCGATTATTTTTATAATCTCAGCTGCGATTCGGACTATATTCGCCGTTATAGAATAAAAAAAGACGTTAAATGGACTACTGATACAGAGTACGGTACGCTCGATATAACCATTAACCTTTCAAAGCCCGAAAAGGACCCCAAGGCAATCGCCGCGGCAAAGGCTGCACCGCAGTCGGGCTATCCCAAATGTTTGCTTTGTAAAGAAAACGAGGGCTATGCCGGTCGCCTTAACAGTCCGGCACGCCAAAATCACCGCATTATGCCCGTAACTATCAATAATAGCGACTGGATGTTCCAGTATTCGCCCTATGTTTATTATAACGAGCACTGCATTGTGTTTAATTCAAAGCATACACCGATGCAGATTAACGATGATACGTTTGTAAAATTA
This sequence comes from Oscillospiraceae bacterium, assembly GCA_015066405.1. Taxonomy (GTDB): domain Bacteria; phylum Bacillota; class Clostridia; order Oscillospirales; family Acutalibacteraceae; genus SIG565. The sequence continues at coordinate 2,256 of SVOM01000051.1, read as the reverse complement.
TTCGATTTTGTAAAGCTTTTCCCGCATTATTTTGTTGGCTCCAATGCCGATTTACCGATAGTTGGCGGCTCGATATTAAGCCACGACCATTTCCAAGGCGGACACTATACCTTTGCCATGGCAAGGGCACCGATTGAGCACCCCGTTACCTTTGAGGGTTACGATGGCGTTGAGGCAGGCATTGTTAAATGGCCTATGTCGGTTATACGCTTGCGTGCTAAAGATACAGAAAAGATAATACCGCTTGCGCGTAAAATATTAGCGGCTTGGCGCGGTTACACCGATGAGGATGCATTTATTTTCGCCGAGACTAATGGCGAGCCACACAATACAATAACACCTATTGCCCGTAAAAACGGCGATATGTTTGAGCTTGATTTGGTGCTTCGCAACAACATCACAACCCCCGAGCATCCTATGGGTGTTTACCATCCGCACACCGAGCTTCATAACATCAAAAAAGAAAACATCGGTCTTATTGAGGTTATGGGACTCGCAGTATTGCCCGCCCGCTTGAAAAAGGAAATGGCGGATTTGTCGGCAGCGATACTAAACGGCGAAAACATAAAGGAAAACGAAGTGCTCAGCAAACACGCCGATTGGGTAGAATCATTTATCGGTAAATACGATGTCAATAAAGATAATATCGAGGAAATTTTAAGAAACGAAATAGGTATTGTATTTGCCAAGGTGCTTGAACACGCAGGTGTTTATAAGCGCGATGAAAAGGGAATAGCCGCATTTAAGAAATTTATAAATTCAGTTGAATAAAATACTTGATTTTTATATCACTCGTATGTATAATATATGGGTGATATAAATTTATGGAGATGTCGCGTAGCTGGTCGAGCGCGCACGATTGGAAATCGTGTAACTGTTAAAAGCAGTTCGAGAGTTCGAATCTCTCCATCTCCGCCAAAACAAAACACCACCCAAAAGGGTGGTGTTTTGTTTTGGCAAAGCTGTGAGTATCTTTTCTTCTCTCATACTCAATAGGGCTTTTGTGAACTTTTTACCAATTAGCCGTTTCGGGTTGACATAATACGCCAAAAACCGTATAATTATAATGAGATAAATTGTGGAACTTTGTATATTTATGGAAGGAGGTATTTCGCGTGAGAAGTAGTATTACCAAAAGAATGCTCGCAATTTGTTTAAGCATAGCGATTATGCTAACATTTGTGAGTCTACCTGCCGCCGCCGAGATACCTTTTCCGAGTATGGCGGAGATTGCCAATACGAAAAACGGCACAACCGATATTTACAGTCTCCCCGGCACCACAGGCCACGAAGCCGATGAGGGCACAACAAGCAAAAAACTCGATACGCTTAAAGAAGGCACTATAGTGCAGATAACGGGTGCGGGAATTGACGGCGATGGCGATAAATGGTATGAAATAAATTACGGCGATGGCTTTAAAAAAACGGGCTTTGTTTTTAATACGAGAATTAAGGTTTTGGGTAATTACATATTAGACCCCGAATTTGAAGACTGGATGACCGAGCAAAACTTCCCCGAAAGCTATAAGGACGCGCTTCGCAATATGCACTCCCTTTACCCCAAATGGAAGTTTTATGCCGACCACACAAATCTCGACTTTAACGCATCGGTTAAGGCGGAAAACGGCGGTGTAAACAATAAGTATATTCACGTGAACAGTAATATATCTTGGAAACTGTATGAAAAGGGCGAATACAACTGGGAAACAGGAAAATGGAAGGGCTACGATGGTGATTCGTGGATAAAAACTACCGACCAGGTGGTTGCATATTATCTTGACCCGAGGAATTTCCTTGATATAAAAAACGTGTTTATGTTCGCCGATGAATCTTTTAAAGAAGATAAAGAGGATTTAGCCTTTGTGCAAAATGCAGTAAAAGGTACATTTATGGATGCGGTATTGCCGGAGTATGCTGTAAAGCCTACTGAAGAAACCACATCCGATACAACCGATACCTCAGAGCAACCCGAAACACCTAAAACATACGCACACGCAATTTTAGAGGCGGCAAAAAAATCGGGTGTCAGCACTGCAACAATAGTGGCGGTCATTCGCCAAGAGCAAGGCACCAAGGGCGAGGGCAAGCTGATTTCCGGAACCTATACATCAACGAAATATCCGACCGAGCTTAAAGGTTATTACAATTTCTTTAATATAGGTGCTTATGAAGATGGCCCTGAATATCCATCCGCAGCCGATAGAGGCCTTTGGTGGGCAAGGGGTATGAAAAGCGGTGCCACCACCTACGGAAGAC
>SVOM01000017.1 GCA_015066405.1 Oscillospiraceae bacterium | reverse complement strand
AAGAAATAATCCTAAAACAAAAAATATTATTGGTAATAAATTAATCTTTCTAAATGAAATATTATAATTTATTTTTTTATAACTATAAAATGATATCAACGATACAACGGCAGATATTAGAGCCACAATATTTAAAAATGGCAATAAGAGTAAACCTATAAGAAACCCAAACAAATTCCACGCAGTCCACAATCCAAAAATGTTAAAAATTGACTCGATTAAAATCAGAACAAAAATAACTGTAAAAACAATTCCATTAATAATAGAAAATGTTTTTTTCTGCATAAAATCACCGCCTTAGTGTATTATAGCATAAAAGCGGTAAAGGGGCAAGGGGTTAGTGAAATATTCGGCTTGCGCCGAATGTGAAATAATGACCTAAAGGTCATTGTGAAATTTTCTGCTACGCAGAAAGTGAAATGAAATAAATCCACTCACCGCCGCAGCGATTTCACTCGAGCGAAGCGAGAATTTCACATTGCGAAGCAATATTTCACCCACCCGTTAGGGTGGATTTAGTTGAAAAAGAAAGACACGCTTTCGCGTGTCTTTCTTTTTCTGGAGGCACCACCCGGATTTGAACCGGGGCGTAAAGGTTTTGCAGACCTCTGCCTTACCACTTGGCTATGGTGCCTTATTTAGTTTAATAAAGGACGCTTAAAACTTCTTTTTAAGCGTCCTTTTGGAGCGGATTACGAGGCTCGAACTCGCTACCTCCACCTTGGCAAGGTGGCGCTCTACCAGATGAGCTAAATCCGCATAAATGGTGCCTCCGATCGGAATCGAACCAATGACACGGGGATTTTCAGTCCCCTGCTCTACCGACTGAGCTACAGAGGCATTTGGCGACCTGGATGGGGCTCGAACCCACGACCTCTAGCGTGACAGGCTAGCGTTCTAACCAGCTGAACTACCAGGCCACATTTGGTGGGAACAACAGGGCTCGAACCTGTGACCCTCTGCTTGTAAGGCAGATGCTCTCCCAGCTGAGCTATGCTCCCACGACTGTGCCACGCGGTATTGCTTCCTCTTGAAACTCACCAGCGACAAGCATTATATTACCACAACGGAATATAATTGTCAACACTTTTTTATAAATTTTTTAAAAAAATTATTTTCTCGCCAACGCCTCAATTTCAGCTTTTGAGAACTTATAAACCTTATCGCAAAAATGGCAATTAATATTTGCTTCATCCATTTCTGCCGCCATACTCTCAAGCTCCGCCTTACCTATACTGATAAGCGCCTTTTCCACTCTCTGTTTGCTACAATTACATTTATATTCTATATTTTGCTCATAAAGAACTTCCACTTCAAAGTTTTTAAGCGCACGGCGAATAATGTCTTCGGGCGTCATACCGCTTGATAACATTTTGGTTACCGACTCGATATCACGTATTCCGTCCTCCAACTTATCAATAGTGGAATTTTCTGCGGCGGGCAACAACTGAATAATATATCCGCCTGCCACTTTAACGCTCAAATCGGGGTTTACAAGCACACCCAAAGCGCAAACGGTGGGTGTTTGCTCGCTTAGTGCATAATATGCCGTTATGTCCTCGGCTATTTCGCCCGAAATTAGCGGCACCATACCATTATAAGGCTCTTTGAGGCCTAAATCCTTAATCACATACAAGTTTCCCTCTTTGCCAACTGCACCGCCTACGTCGAGTTTACCCTTGTCATTCAGCGGTAACTCAACCACGGGGTTTGTAACATAACCGCGAACATCACCATTAAAATCGGAAACGGCAATTAATGCACCAACAGGACCGCCACCCTGTACACGCAGTGTTAAAGAGTTATCTTTACCCTTTAACATATTACCCATCATTGATGCGGCGGTTAAGAGGCGCCCGAGTGCCGCGGTTACTACGGCAGAGGTTGTATGTATTTGTTCAGCTTTATTTACTATATCGGTTGTATCAACGGCGGTTGCCATAACCTGACCGTTGCTTGTTATACATCTAATAAGTTTTCCCATAACTAAACCTTTCTTGCAACAAAAATCTTACGCGTTGTGTTTTTTGTTGGCTTTTTGAAGCTATTTTCGCCGAAAATCTTTTCTACACGCAGTCCCGCGGCAGTTAATGCATTTATCAACTGCTCATCGGAATAAACGCGCTCGCAAAAGTTTTCGGAATATCTTTTATAACTATTGTTTCCCTTATTTTCAAAAAAATCTATATTTATATATGTAGTTTTTTGCCTTTTATCATACTCGTTTTGCCATACGCAAAAAACATCTTGTTCTTCCAACACAAAAGTATTATCGCCCAAAACACACTCTTGTTTATATTCAGTATTTACATCGAATATAAAAAGTCGGTCCTTTTCTAAAAACAGTGAGATTTTTTTAAACGCTTTTTTAAGTGTATTATAATTTGTTATATGATTTATACTATCAAGGCAAGAAACGGCGCCATCCACTGTGCCGTAAAGGTCAAGGTCTTGCGCCGCTTGGCACAAAAACAGTATATCGGCGTTTTCGTTACTACTTTTTTCTCGGGCACACGACAACATATCCTCCGATATATCGGTGCCTATAACCGATACGCCGCGGCGGGCAAATTCGAGCGAAAAGTTACCCGTACCGCAAGCAACATCCAATAGTAAGGTCGGCATTTTATCGTATTTTTTGAAAATTTCGCACAAATAATCGGTGCGGGCCGAATAGTCCACATCGGTTGTAAATCTATCATAAAACAATGCAAAATCGTTATAACTGCTCAAAATGCCATCCTCCTTTTTTCGCGAGTAAACCCGATAGTACCAGACTATCGGGTTTTAAAATTATTCTTTAGCCGCATCGGTCATTTCGCCGAAACACTCGCCATCTATCTTTTCATTGTGGAAAATCTCGTTGGTGGCATCGGCCATAATCTCTCTGAAGCGCTCGCCATCTATCTTTTCATTATGGAAAAGCTCATTGGCAACTATAGTTAATTTGTCCATAGAGCCCTTCAATATTTCAATGGCCTTCCCGTACTGTTTTGTAACGATAGCAGTTACCTCTTCATCAATTTCGGCAGCGATTTTTTCGGAATAGTTAGGTGTGGATGAGAAGTCGCGTCCTAAGAACACCTCATTGTTTCCGTTGCCGTATGCTACGAGACCTAACTTCTCGCTCATACCAAAACGGGTTACCATTTTGCGAGCAAGCTCGGTAGCACGCTCAATATCGTTTGATGCGCCTGTGCAAATATCATCCTGTGTTAACTGTTCAGCCGCACGGCCACCAAGCAGTGAGCAAATTTGCTCGAGCATTTGGTTCCTCGACACGTGGCCCTTTTCTTCGGTAGGCAAATACATTGTGTAGCCCGCCGCCATACCGCGCGGTATAATTGAAATTTGATGCACGGGGTCCTGTGTGGGCAAGAAATAGGACACAATAGCGTGGCCTGCCTCGTGATAGGATGTTATCCACTTATCTTTATCTTTTACAACGTGAGATTTTTTCTCGGTACCCATAACAACCTTAATGGTAGCTTCTTCAATTTGCTCTTGGGTAATAGCTTTTAGACCCTTACGGGCGGCAAGCAATGCCGCTTCGTTTAAGAGGTTTTCAAGGTCAGCACCCGTAAAGCCTGCAGTAGATTTTGCGATGGTTTCAAGGGATACATCGGGGCCCAACGGCTTGCCGCGGGAGTGTACCTTCAATATATCTTCTCTACCCTTAACATCGGGGTAATTTACTGTTATTTGTCTATCAAATCGGCCGGGGCGAAGCAGTGCCTTATCGAGTATATCGGGGCGATTGGTTGCCGCCATAACGATAACTCCCTCATTAGCACCAAAGCCATCCATTTCAACAAGCAACTGGTTGAGTGTTTGCTCACGCTCATCGTGTCCGCCGCCAAGACCGGCACCACGCTGACGACCTACGGCATCAATTTCATCGATAAATACAATTGCAGGAGATTCTTTTTTGGCTTCATCAAACAAATCTCTCACACGTGAAGCACCAACACCTACGAACATTTCAACAAAATCGGAACCCGAAATGCTGAAAAACGGCACGCCCGCTTCGCCTGCAACGGCGCGCGCGAGCAAGGTTTTACCGGTTCCCGGAGGGCCCACAAGCAATACTCCCTTAGGAATACGAGCACCTAAATCGTTAAACTTTGAAGGGGCCTTTAAAAAGTCCACTATCTCGGCGAGTTCTTGCTTTTCTTCATCGGCGCCCGCAACATCTGCAAAGGTTGTTTTGCGCTTATTATCGGCTTTTTTTGCCTTTGATTTACCAAAGCCCATTGCCTTATCGTTACCCATTGCGCCGTTCATACGCCGCATAACGAATATCCAAAATGCAACCATAATAACAACCAAAATGGCTGTGGGCAATAGGTCTACCAACCACGAAGCCGCACTACCGCTTTTGTAGTTATACTTAATCATAAGCTCGGGGTGTTCGGCGCGGTTAGCATTGTTGATTTGTTCTACCTGCTCGGCTATATCCTCATAAAATATGCTGGGGCTCGCAACAGTATAACGGTATTTTTTATCGGGCTCGGAACGCTTTACATACTGAAGCTCACCGCTGTAGAGATTCAGCTCGTATTCTGAAATTTGGTTGGTAACTATCATATCAACAATTTCATAATACTTGGTTTCGGCAGTTTTTTTGCCGCCAAATCCGGCAAATACTATTGCGCCTATCAAAATAAGCGGAATACCTATATAAAGCAATATGCTTTTAAGGTTTTTCTTCATTTGGTACATCCTTTCACTATATCTTATTTACTGTAAACTTCGGGCTTTAATACACCCAAGTACGGCAAATTTCTATACTTTTCATTATAATCGAGTCCGTAACCGACAACGAACTCGTTGGGAACTTTAGCACCTACATAATCGGCAGAGATATCTGCCTTGCGGTTTTCGGGTTTATCCAAAAATGTGCAAATTTTTACGCTGTTTGCATTCTTTCGAAGCAAAATATCGGCTATATAACGAAGAGACCTGCCTGTATCGAGTATGTCCTCTACAATCAAAATATCATAGCCATCGGGGTTGATATCAAGGTCCTTCTTGAACTGTACAACACCCGTACTCTCAGCACCTTTATAGGAAGAAATAGACATAAAATCTATCTCTGCATCTACCGTAATATTACGCATAATATCGGCCATAAATACTACGGCACCCTTTAAAACGCTTACAAGCAAAAGTTTTTTACCTGCATAATCACGTGAGATTTGCTCACCCAAGCGTTTGCAAATAGCTTCAATCTCCTCTTTTGTAAGCAATACCTTTTTAATATCATTATCCATTGACATTTTATCATCCCCAAAAACTAACCTAATATTTTTTCGGTTTTTATAACAAAAACTTCTTTTGTTTTTTCATCTACCCTTACGCGCTCGGCCGCACCTGCGCCGCATACCCATACTACACCGATATCATCGCAAATTACGGGTAGCTTGGCACGCTCATTTTCGGGTATTTTCATTTCATTAAAAAGTTTTTTAAGCGTTTTCGTTACTCCGCGGTTTGTTAGCCGTATACTGTCGTGCGGTTGCCTTTGTCTTACAACCGGTACGCCGACTATTTTACCACAATCTAACGCATTTTTTAATAACAAACTGTTAACTTTTTTTATATTTTCTTTATAAATCTCGGTTTTGTAGCTAAAATCGGATTGGCTTTGTTCAGTTTCAAAACACAAAAGCCCGTTTTTAACCCGTGCAGTAACGCCTAACGGCAGCACCGTAGCGCCGATTTCTCCCTTAGCGGTTTTATAAAGAAGCTCGAGATTAACGCTATCTAACTCGCGTCCAAAATACTTTTTAAGCACCCTTTTGGCAATAGACGGATGAAGCTTACCTATATTTTCGGTATTTAGCCCATCCTCTGATACCGCTTTTTTATATTCGGCATCCGCCACACTATCGAGATATGAATTATCTTCCCTGATATATGCCGACATACGCAGTACCGAGCTTTCAAAAGAAGGGTTAATTTCCTTTAAAACGGGCACCGCATTATGCCGAATTTTATTTCTTGTATAATCATCGGTAAAATTGGTGCTATCGTTTACAAATTCAAGTCCGTTTTTCTCGCAATACTGCTCAATATCTTGTCTTGTGCAAAAAATGAGTGGGCGAATATAAATATCTCTTACGGGTGGAATTCCGCAAAGGCCTGCCGCTGCAGTGCCACGGGTTAAATTGAAAAGCACCGTTTCGGCCGAGTCGCTCGCGGTGTGCGCCGTTGCTACTACACCTTTACGCTCCCGCTCGAAAAACTCGTACCTAACGCGCCTGGCGGCAAGCTCGGTGCTCTCCCCCGTTTTTGCACTTTCTTTATTTATATCGGCATGCGCCACTACAAGCGGAACATCCCATTTTTTGCAAAGTGCGGTTACAAACGCTTCATCTCTATCCGACTCCGCACCGCGAAGCATATGGTTTAAGTGAAGCGCGTATACTTTCACATCATACCGACTTTTAAGCGACAACATACAGTGCAAAAGCGCCACCGAATCGGCACCGCCCGAGAGTGCCACCGTAACAGAGGTTGCATCTTTTAGCATTGCATAATCGCTTATTGCTTTGATAACCTTTTCTTGCATTATCTATACACATCCTGCGATGCAAATCGAGTGAACTGTCCATCCCAATAAAGCTCTACTGTCTTTATTTCACCGTGGCGGTTTTTAGCAACAATGCACTCTGCCTTGTTCTCATCGCCCTTTTCTTCATCATCTGCCTTTTCGCTATCGTAATACTTTTCGCGATAAAGGAATAAAACGATATCTGCATCCTGCTCAATAGAGCCCGATTCACGAAGGTCAGAAAGGGCGGGACGGTGCGATTTGCCCTTGGCCTCGGTACCACGGGAAAGCTGTGCGCAAACCACTACGGGCACCTTTAATTCCTTAGCCATTATTTTTAAGTTTCTTGTAATATCGGAAACCTCTTGAACTCGGTTTTCGCTCCTCTTTGCAGACTGCATAAGTCCCAAATAGTCGATAATAACAAGGTCAACCTTTTTCATGCGCATAAGCTTTGCCTTCATTTCGGGTACTGTGATACCCGATGTTTCATCAAGATAAATATCGGCCTTTGAAAGCTCGGCCCCCGCGTTGCCAAGGCGTGTCCATTCTTCAGGTGTTAAATCACCCGTTCTAAGCTTTGTGCTTTGTATTGATGCTTCGTTGGACAAAAGGCGTTGAGCCAACTGGTCTCTTGTCATTTCAAGCGAGAAGAAGCAAACAGTCTTTTTAGCCTTTAATGCTACATTGCGCGCGATGTTGAGCGCAAACGAGGTTTTACCCATACCCGGACGCGCACCCACGATAATTAAATCAGATTTATTAAGTCCTGTTATAACCTTATCAAGGTCGCCAATACCTGTTGGAATACCGAGATAGTCATTCTTGGTTTCAGGGTCGGTAATTTTGGTTAGGCGGTCGTAGGTTTCGGCCTCGATTACATCTTTAATGTGAGTAAGTCCCTCAACATCTCTACCCTGCCTTATGGCATAGATTTTCTCTTCGGCAGAATCGAGCAGTCTATCGGCGCTTGAATAATTTTCACTCGCATCCTTAATAATACCCTGCGCCGCTAAAATCAAGGCGCGTGTATAATAACGCTCCTTAATAATTGATGCGTATGTAAGAATATTGGCAGAGGACGGCACCATTTGAATAAGGCGAGAAATATATTCCTTACCGCCTGCCTCATCATAAACGCCGTCGTCCTTTAATTTTTCGAGCAAGGTGGCAAAATCTATGCTATGACTTAACTCGAACATAGTAGAGAGCGTTTTAAAAATTTCTTTATGCTGCGGTATATAAAAATACTCAGGTTTTACACTGCCCGTTATTTGCTGAATACTTTGCGGGTCAATAAGAATTGAGCCGAGTAAAAACTGCTCCGCCTCAGGAGCGTAAGGTAAGCGATGCTCATCCAAATTGAAAATAGTTTTTTCTTCCATTTTATTATTCCTTTACTTCTACAGTAAATTTTGCGCTGATACCTGTGTATAATTTGATTTCGGCAGTATATGTTCCGTATGCCTTAATATCGGCAACATTTAACTTTTTACGGTCTATATTAATGCCTGTAACGCGGGTTACCTCGGCGGCTATTTCCTTAGATGTAACCGAACCGAAAAGCTTTCCGTTTGCGCCGGCTTTTGCCTTGAGTATAAATGCTTTGCCCTCAAGGTCGGCCGCTAATTTTTTGGCATTGGCAATTTCTTCACTCTTGTGATGCGCCTTTGCCTCTTCCCTGCTTTTAAGCTCCGACATTGCGGCGGAATCGGCCGCTACCGCCAACTTTTTAGGAAAAAGGAAATTTCTTGCATAGCCATCGGATGCATTTATAAGTTCTCCCTTTTTTCCCTGACCTTTAACATCGGCTAATAAAATAACCTTCATATATATCACCTATCCTTTATATACTCTTGTACGGCATTTTGAAGAAGCACTTTTGCCTTTTCAAAATCGCCTGTATCCAGCGTGCAAGCCGCCATTGTTTTATGGCCGCCGCCGCCGAGTTTTTCCATTATTAACTGCACATTAAATTCGCCGTAAGAACGGGCCGAAATATTGATACCGCCCGCATTAGCGAACATAACAAACGATGCCTTAACATCATTAACGCCAAGCAATTCATCCGCCGCCTGAGCAGACACTATACGGGTAAATTGGTTGTTATTAAGGTTAACCGCTATAACATAATCACCAAAATGCTCAGCCGAGGATATAACCTCATATTTGCCCTTATAAACCTCCATAGAATCACTAAACAGCTTTTTAACGGTTACGGGTTGCGCCAAGCATTTACGCAAATATGCCGCTGCCTCATAGGTTCTAACCCCTGTGCCCAATACAAAGTTTTTAGTATCAAGCATAATACCGGACATTAGCGCCTCGGCAGTTACCGAATCCATATTGCCGACACCCATATACTGCCACAGCTCTGTTACGATTTCGCAGGTTGAGGATGTTGTGGTTTCATTATAGAAAAGCAGTGCATTATCAATATAATCAGTTGCTTTCCTATGATGGTCGATAACTACTGTTTTCAGCACATTTTTATAAACCGCTTCGCTTTCCAAAAAGCTTGGGCGATGTGTATCAAGAACTATGAGTAGTGTATCTTCATCTATAAGCTCGAGTGCCTTTTTCTCATTTACAAATAAATCGCGTTTGCCTGCATCCACAAGGTAATTCATAAGCGATTTTGCCATTGTTTGCTCGCCGTTTATAACGATTTTTGGGGTTACACCTAGCCGTTCGGCAATTTCCGCCATACCTATCGCGGCACCAAGACTATCAAGGTCTGAAAAGCGGTGTCCCATAAGTAAAACATTTGAACTGCTTTCAATTATCTCTTTAAGCGCCTTGCCCGTAACCCTGGTTCTTACCCTCGAGCCCTTTTCGGACACGGCCTTTACACCACCGTAAAATTTATAGTCTTCATTTGGGCTTTTTACGGCCGCCTGGTCGCCGCCGCGGCTAAGCGCCATATCGAGTGCACGGCGAGCCAACTGCTCGCAGTCGCTTAAATTTTTACATCCGTGCCCGACACCTATAGAAACTGTGAGATACTTATTGCCGTCTATTTCGTAATTGCGTATGGTTTCAAGAATGGTAAACTTTTCCTCTTGAAAACGTGTTAGATAACGCTCCTCAAACAAAAGCAAAAAGCGTGTGTGCGAAAGTGTGTGGATGATACCGTTTGCTTGATGGAACCATTTTTCGATGATATCTTGAACGGCACCGCGCACCTGTACTTTTTTACTGTCCTTTTCGTCCTTTAGCACTTCTTCGAGCGCATCAATTTCGAGTATGGCTGCCACGGGGCGTGAAAATTTATATTCCGCCGCCGTCTTTTTAAGGGCAGTTTGGTCTATAAAATAGACAACCTTTATTTCCTTTTTGGGCATTAGGAAAACCTTAAAAATCTTATCGTTAAAGGCAATATCAAGCGTTTTGCCGTTTATAAGTTTTTCAAATGCCGCCCTATCTATAAGTGTTTGTACATCGCGGCCCAAAACATCCTGCCTATTTTGAATGGAGGCACCAAACGCTTTATTCGCCCATACAACTCGGTTATCCCACGATACGAGTATTACGGGGGCCGACAAGCCATCAAGCGCCGATGACTGCGCCTGCGACATTATTTCAACACCCTTTATAAGCCGCGCATTGATATACCGCTTTGCGCCATTATAAAGGAACAAAAACAGTGCCGCCATCAAAATAAATACAATAGCCGTAACAGTAAAAATTATTTTATTGTAAAAGAACATAACCGCAGTTTCCACGGCCAAAACGGCCAAAAAGGCGATGAAAACGCCTTCAAAACCAAAACCGTTTTTTCTTTTCACAATATCACTCCTTAAAGGCTTAAACCTCCATAATAATAGGAAGAATCATTGGGCTGCGGCGAGTTTTTTCATACAAATATCGTGAAACGCCATCACGAAGCTTGCCCTTTATTGCATTTCTATCATAAATGTTTGAGAGATAGCATTTTTCGAGTATATCGCACGATAACTCGGTTATCTCGCTCATCAGTTCTTCCGATTCCTTAACATAAACAAATCCGCGCGATACTATATCGGGACCTGACACAACCTCGCCCGATACTGCATCCATAGCCAAAACTATAATTATAATGCCGTGCTCGGCCAAGTGAATACGGTCTCGGAGCACTATACTTCCGACATCGCCTACGCCGAGGCCATCAACAAGCACCCTGCCCGCTTGGACAGTTTCGGCAATTTTGATGCCCTTGTTGTTAAGCTCAATAACATTACCGTTGGTGGCAACAATAATATTTTTATCATCCACACCAACACTTTGGGCCAACGCCGAATGCTTTACAAGGTGCTTTTGCTCGCCGTGTACGGGAATAAAATATTTCGGCTTTATAATGCTTAACATAAGCTTAAGCTCATCCTGACACGCGTGGCCCGATACGTGTACATCGTACATTTTTTCGTATACCACATTGGCACCGCGTTTCATAAGAACGTTTATTACCTTACCTACGAGTTTTTCGTTTCCGGGGATGGGGGTTGCCGAAATTATAATCATATCTCCCGGCACTATATCAACATTGCGGTGCTCGCCCGCGGCAATGCGGTGGAGCGCCGACATCGGCTCACCCTGGGAGCCCGTTGTGATAATAACGAGTTGCTCGGGGTTGTATTTTTTAATCGCATCAATATCGATAAGCACGTTATTATAAACATTGAGATACCCAAGCTCTGCGGCTATATTAACAACGTTTATCATGCTCCTACCCGATACCGCGACTTTTCGGCCACAACGTACCGCTTCATCAATAATTTGCTGAATACGGTGTATGTTGGACGAGAATGTAGCAACTATAATACGGTGCTTACCCGCTTTGGCAAAAAGATTTGCGAAAGACTCTCCCACAATTCTTTCGGATGCGGTAAAGCCCGGGCGCTCGGCATTTGTTGAATCGGAAAGCAGTGCTAAAACGCCCTCCTTGCCAAGCTCCGCAAAGCGCGCCATATCGATAACATAATCATCAATGGGGGTTGCATCGATTTTAAAGTCGCCGGTTTGCACTATAAGTCCCGCAGGACAGCGCACCGCCACCGCTACCGCATCGGGTATTGAGTGATTTACGTGTATAAACTCAACCGAGAATGCGCCGAGTTTTATAATATCGCCCGGTTTTACTACATTGAGTTTTGCCGAAGAATCAAGGCGATGCTCTTTAAGTTTGCCCTCAACAAGACCAAGCGTTAAACGTGTGCCGTAAATCGGCACATTGAAGTTTTTAAGCAAATACGGAATAGCGCCTATATGGTCCTCGTGGCCGTGTGTTAAAACAAGGCCCTTGATTTTATCTTTATTTTCTAAAACAAAAGTAAAATCAGGAATAACTATATCAATACCCGGTGTTTCTTCATCGGGGAAGGACATACCGCAGTCCACCAAGAACATATCATCGCCGTATGCATACAGCGTTATGTTCTTGCCGATTTCATCAAGGCCGCCGAGCGGTATGATTTTTATCGGTTTTGTGTTTTTTGGGGCTGATGATTTTTTATAGGTTCGTTTAGCGGTTTTAGGTGCCGCTTTTTTGTTGGTTGTTTTTTGGTTCTTATTATTCTTTTTAGGCGTATACTTTGCCTTTTGTTTGGCATTAGTTTTTGGGGTTTGCTTTTTTTCGGTTTTGCCGAATGTTTTTGCCATTAAAATTTTTCCTCCAATAAAATTTCGTTATGTATATTATATTAATATTAAATTCTATAAAATAATACAATTAATCACTATACATTGTACAATTTAAAGTACCCTATTGTCAAGTACAAATATAGTATAGGCATAACCGAAAAATTTTAAACAAAAAACCCGACCGTTTGGTCGGGTTAAATTTTATTAGAATTCAGCGTAACCGGTAGTTCTCGGGAAGGGCAATACATCGCGGATGTTTTGAATACCTGTCATATACATAATCAGTCGCTCAAAGCCAAGACCGAAGCCCGCATGACGCGCTCCACCAAAACGGCGAAGGTCTAAATACCAGTCGTAATCCTTCGGGTCGGCGCCGATTTCCTTAATGCGCTCCATTAACAAATCTATGCGCTCTTCTCTTTGGCTACCGCCGATAATCTCGCCGATACCGGGCACCAACACGTCAACCGCCGCAACGGTTTTGCCGTCATCATTAAGGCGCATATAAAATGCCTTGATTTCCTTTGGATAATTGGTAACAAACACGGGTTTTTTGAATATTTCCTCGGTTAAATAACGCTCGTGCTCGGTTTGCAAATCGCATCCCCAAGAAACAGGATACTGGAATTTATGGCCGCTCTCTTCAAGCATTTTTACGGCATCAGTATAAGTAACTGTAGCAAAATCAGCATTGATTACCGAGTTTAATTTATCGCGAAGTCCCGCTTCAAAATGCTGTTCAAAGAAATTAAGCTCATCGGGGCAATTATCTACCACAAATTTAAGAACGTATTTGAGCATATCACGTGCAAGCTCCATATCCTCGGCCAAATCGGCAAACGCGATTTCGGGCTCAATCATCCAGAACTCTGCCGCGTGGCGTGCGGTGTATGATTTTTCTGCACGGAATGTTGGACCAAAGGTGTAAACCTTGCCAAATGCCAATGCCATACACTCGGCCTCTAACTGACCCGAAACGGTGAGCGATGTGGGTTTGCCGAAAAAGTCCTCGGTAAAATCTACATTGCCGTCCTCGGTCATAGGCGGATTTTCAGCGGGCAATGTTGTTACACGGAACATTTCTCCCGCACCCTCGGCATCGCTTGATGTAATAAGCGGAGTATGCGCATAAATAAAGCCGCGCTCTTGGAAAAATTTATGAATAGCATAAGCCGCAACACTTCTCACACGGAAAGCCGCCGAAAAGGTGTTTGTACGCGGGCGAAGATGCTGAATTGTACGCAAGAATTCAAGTGAATGACGCTTCTTTTGAAGCGGATATTCGGGGCTTGATGCGCCCTCAACAACTACAGTCCTTGCCTGCAGTTCACACGGCTGTTTCATTTCGGGTGTTGCCACCAAAACGCCCTCAACGCTTACTGCGGCGCCTACATTTTGCGCTATTATCTCATCAAAATTTGCAAGGCTTTCTTTATCAAGCACTACCTGCAAGCCCTTAAAACCGCTACCGTCATTAATCTCCATAAATGCTATATTTTTAGATTGACGGATGGTGCGCACCCAACCGCAAACAGTAACAGTCGCCTTATCAAAATCTTGAGTGTTTTTTAGTAAATTTACTATCTCGGTTCGTTTCATACTAACAACTCCTAACAAACCTATTATACACATTTTTTCAAAAAGGTCAATTTCAATATTGATATATTTTAAATAATATTGTAAAATATTTGGGTAATGGAGTGAATTTAATGACAAACGCAGGACTTAGAGATAGAGTTATTGAAAAAGATTTTAACAGAATGAATAATATGCAGCTTCGGGCCGTTACTGCAACTGATGGTCCTGTTTTGGTGCTTGCGGGTGCGGGCAGCGGAAAAACCACCGTGCTTGTTAACCGTATTGCTTGTCTTGTAAAATACGGCAGTGCCTACAAATGCGCCGATGAGCCGTTTTTGAGTGATATTGCAATAAACGAGGCCAATGCTTTTTTAAATGGCGACACCGAAGAAATTGATGGCTATCATTTTGCAAAAAATCCTGCAAAGCCGTGGCAGATACTTGCCATTACATTTACAAACAAGGCGGCAAATGAATTAAAAGAGCGTATTGCCGCTAAGCTCGGGGACCAGGCCAACGATATATGGGCGGGCACATTCCACTCGGTTTGCGGCAAAATTTTGCGCCGTTTTGCCGATAGAATCGGCTATACCTCCCATTTTACAATTTATGATACTGATGACCAAAAAAAGCTCATAAAAGAGATAATGAAAAATGACGGAATTGATGAAAAAATGCTGCCCGTAAAGGCGGTTTTATCGGCAATTTCGCACGCTAAGGACAGGCTCATAACCCCCGAAGAATTTTCTAAAATTAACACCAATTTCAGAGATGGCAGTGTGGCAAAAATCTACAAAAAATATGCTATCAAAATGATAAATAACGATGCTATGGATTTTGACGATATGATAAACAACACCGTTAAATTATTCCGTGAAAATCCCGATGTTTTAGATTATTATCAAGAGAAATTCCGCTACATAATGGTAGATGAATATCAAGATACCAACCACGCGCAGTACGTGCTTATTAGCTTGCTTGCCGATAAATACAAAAATATTTGTGTTGTGGGCGATGATGACCAAAGTATCTACCATTTCCGCGGAGCTACTATTGAAAACATTTTGAATTTTGAAGATGAATATCGCAATGCTCGGGTTATACGGCTTGAACAAAATTACCGTTCAACAGGAAATATTTTGGATGTTGCCAATGCCGTAATCAAGAACAATAAAGGCCGCAAGGGTAAAAATTTATGGACCGAAAACGGACAAGGCAAAAAGGTTGTTTTGCACACCGCACCTGATGAAAAGAGCGAGGCATCGTTTATTGCCGATAAAATACTTGAAAATGTGCGTGGTGGCGATAAATTTTCCGACCACGCAGTGCTTTACCGTATGAACGCGCAGTCAAACGCACTTGAAAATGTGTTTGCTCGAAGCGGTATCTCCTACCGCGTTATCGGTGGTACAAAGTTCTTTGAGAGAAAAGAAATCAAGGATGTCTTGGCATATTTACATATCATTAGCAATCCGTATGATGATTTGCGGCTCAAACGAATTATAAATGAACCAAAGCGCAGCATTGGTGGTACAACCATAGATAACGCCTCGCAAATTTCGGACAGCTTGGGATTATCGCTTTATGAGGTGCTTAAAAATGCCGATGAGTATCCTATGCTTTCGCGCGCCGCCGCTAAAATAAAGCAATTTTGTGAGGTTATTGATGAATTGCGTGCCGAGGCACAACGAGTATCAATACACGAGTTATTTGAAAATATGCTCGATAAAACGGGATATCTTGCCGCCTTAAAAGCCGCGGGCGAGGAAGAGCAGGACCGAGTTGATAACATAAACGAATTTGCTTCCAATATCGTTATGTACGAACTTGAAAATGAGACCCCCACCCTTTCGGGCTTTTTAGAAGAAATTGCACTTGTTACCGACCTTGACTCAATGGACAGTGATGACAAGGTAACACTTATGACAATACACTCGGCAAAGGGACTTGAGTTTAACAAGGTGTTTATAAGCGGTATGGAAGAAGGCATTTTCCCGGGACACCAGTCAATTTATGATGGCCCCGAGGCAATAGAGGAAGAGCGCCGTCTGGCTTATGTTGCAATAACAAGAGCAAAACGCGAGCTCACAATAACCAACACCACCTGCCGTTTACTTTTCGGTAGCACTGTTCGCAATGTGCCCTCCCGTTTTTTACGTGAAGTTCCCGAGGAATTTTGTGAAGTCAGCCGCCCGAAAAATGCATTTTCGGCATACGCTGCAGGCGGCTATGGGGAGCGCCGCACTATATCGGCCTCTACCCAATCTTACGGACACAGCGCACCGCGTTTTACCACAGCGAGACCTAAGGATACCAACAAATATGCTATCGGTATGAATGTTGAACACAATACCTTTGGCGAAGGTGTAATACTCTCGGTTAACATTATGGGCGAAGATTCGCTTCTTGAAATCAACTTTAAAAAGGTTGGCACAAAAAAACTGATGGCAAATTACGCAAAATTAAAAATTATTTAACTTTTTATCGAAAAATCGTGATATAATATCACATAAAGGAGGGATAAGAGTGTTACCAAACAGCAAAACTGTTAAAAAGGAAGCAAAAGGCTTACTTGCAGGCAAATGGCCGCTCGCTATTTCGGCGGTTATGATTTTTGTGTTTTTTGCTTTTTTTATGGCGATAATTTATTCCCTGCTATACCCGTTATTCCCGTCAGGTATACCCTTTGTTGTTTTAACGGTGCTGACGGTGTTTTTCTCGGTTGCACTCGGCTTCCCGTTACTGCTCGGTGTTCTACGTGTTTTCCGCTGTATACTTTGTGATACCGACACCGATTTATACACGGTTTTCTACTATTATTCTTCTGTTAGGCATTTAACAAAGGTTACGCAGTTTTGCATTGTTCTTATTTCAAAGTTTGCGCTTATAGCACTCCTGCTATTTTTACCCTCAATAATCATTGAGGTTTTGGCTTCGGGCAAGTTGCCCTTTTTTATGGAAAGCGGTATGCCGATATGGTTTAGTAATCTATGGGTGTTTGGCACATTTTTGCGCGGTATAGCGGTTGCTGTTTTAATCTACATTATTTTGCGCCACTATTTGTGTATGTATATTTTCGTGCAAAATGATAACATAAATATAATGGAAGCGGTTTTGCTATCTAAAAAGGTTGCAAAATACAGCATAACGGGTTTTGTGGGCTTGTTTTTCTCGCTGTTAGGTTGGATTTTACTGTCATTACTTGCAGTACCTATTGTTTTTACAGCACCATATGTTATAATGTGTTACGTGGTGCACTGCACTGCGGCAATTGATAACTACAACCGCAAAATAAAAGCCACTACCCCTTTTGCAGATGAAATTGAATTTGATTTATAAAATAAAATTTTTATCATACAATAATAAAAAATGGAGGTAATTACTATGGAACTTAAAGGTTCAAAAACCGAGGCAAACTTAATGGCGGCATTTGCCGGCGAATCAGAGGCGAGAAACAAGTACACCTACTTTGCATCCAAAGCAAAGAAGGATGGATACGTACAAATCGCCAAAATTTTCGAGGAAACCGCCAACAACGAAAAGGAACACGCAAAAATTTGGTTTAAGCTTTTAAACGGCGGCATTTCTGATACTGCTACCAACCTAAAGCTTGCAGCGGAAGGCGAGAATTACGAGTGGACCGATATGTACGCTTCTTTTGCCAAAACCGCCAGAGAAGAAGGCTTCGACCACATTGCAGACCTTTTTGAAGGTGTTGCTAAAATCGAAAAAGAGCACGAAGAGAGATATTTAAAATTGCTCGCCAACGTTCAGGGCGGTATCGTATTCTCACGCGATAACGATATGATTTGGCAGTGCTCTAACTGTGGACACATCCACATCGGCAAGGCTTCTCCCGAGGTTTGCCCTGTATGCGCTCATCCGCAGGCCTACTTTGAAATTAAGAAAGAAAATTATTAATAAAAACAAAAATCGGCAGTTCAAATGAACTGCCGATTTTTTTATGCTTTTTATTTTGTGCCGAAAAGTCTATCTCCTGCGTCTCCAAGACCGGGAAGAATATAGCCATTCTCATTTAAGCATCTATCAAGTGTAGATACATAAATATCAACATCCGGATGCGCTTCAGCCACCTTGGAAACACCCTCGGGTGCACCGATAATAGCCATAAACTTAATGTGCTTGCAGCCGCGTTTTTTAAGCAAGTCAATTGCATCACAAGCGCTGCCGCCCGTAGCTAACATCGGGTCTACAAGGAGAACGAGCTTATCTTCAATTCCATCAGGCAATTTGCAGTAATACTCGCAGGGCTCAAGTGTTTCTTCGTTACGGTACATACCGATATGTCCAACCTTTGCAAGCGGGAACAAAACGTGAACACCATTTACCATACCAAGTCCCGCGCGTAAAATCGGAACTATAGCCACCGAGTCATCCTTTACAATTTGCTGTGTGCAGGTTTCAAGCGGAGTTTTTACCTCGATTTCGGTTGTGTAAACACCTTTCTTTAATGACTCGTAGGTCATAAGGGTTGTTATTTCTTCAACCAACTCGCGAAACTCTTTCATGCTTGTCTTTTCATCGCGCAGAATTGCAATTTTGTGTTTTATCAGCGGATGATTGAAAATTACTACATTATCGTAATTTTTCATTATTCATCCACCTCGGTCTTCTTTTTGTTGTGAAGAACGGCATTAACGATGATACCAAGGATAAGTGCGCAAGCGATGGATGTAAGTGTTACTTTACCGATAGTCATTGCCATACCACCAATACCTGCAATTAAAATAACAGATACGGTAAAGAGGTTTGCGTTATCCTCAAGGTCAACCTTTTGAATCATCTTAAGACCTGAAACAGCGATAAAGCCGTAAAGTGTGATACATACACCACCCATTACGCAACCCGGAATTGAATCAAGGAATGCAACAAATGGTGAAACGAAAGCGATAAGAATTGCCATAATAGCAGTTGTTGTAATGGTAGCAACCGAAGCGTTTCGTGTGATAGCTACGCAACCAACCGATTCACCATAGGTTGTGTTGGGGCAACCGCCAAAGAAGGCACCTGCAACAGAACCCACACCATCGCCAAGAAGTGTACGATGAAGACCGGGGTCCTTTGTTAAATCACTGCCGATAATGGAAGAAAGGTTTTTGTGGTCAGCAAGGTGCTCAGCAAAAACAACGAAAGCAACAGGAACGTAAGCCACTGCTACTGTAGCTGCATAAGACCAACTAAATTCCTTCACACCCTTGAATGCTTCGGCAAAAGTAAACTGGGGTACGGCAACAAAGGTTTTAAGTGTTACACCATCAGCAACGAGTGCCTTAAAGGGAGCTAAATCAAGAATTTTAAGAGCATCGTTACCTGTTGCAAAGCCGATAGCTGTGAATATTCCTGCAACAACATAGCCTGCAAGAATACCTATAATAAAGGGGATGAGCTTAGCCATCTTCTTACCATAGGTTGAGCAAAGAACTACAACAAGCAAGGTAACGAGCGCGCAAATAAGAGATACCCAGCTAAAGCCGCTCATGATAAATGCGCCGTTGCCATCCTGAGGTCCGTATGAGAATACATCCTTAATAGCGGCACCCGCCAAGGATAAACCGATGATTGCAACTGTGGGTCCGATAACTGCGGCAGGCATAAGCTTGTCAATCCAGTTAACGCCAACAAGTTTTACAACTATAGCGATAACAACATAAACCAGACCTGCGAACAAGGCACCAAGGATAATACCTAAGAAGCCAAGGGAAGCAGATGTGGCACCTGCGAAGGCTGCAACCATTGAGCCGATAAATGCGAAGGATGAGCCAAGGAAAACGGGGCTGCGGAATTTAGTGAAGAGCTGATACACGATAGTACCAACACCGGCGCCAAAAAGTGCTGCAGAAGCGGTCATACCATTACCAACAATTGCGGGAACAGCGATAGTGGCTGCCATAATTGCGAGCAACTGCTGGAAAGCAAAAACTATCATTTGACCAAACTTTGGCTTGTCTTTAACGCCATAAACGAGATTGTTTGCCATTTTGAATTCCTCCAATTTAAATAATGTGAAAAAGGTCAAAAGAAGAATAAAACACCCTTAAATTTTTAGGTTTCCTCCTTTTGACCTATATCGACAAATATTATATCACACTGTTTTCCAATTTTCAACAATTTATACAAAAATTTGTTGAAAATATAATTTAATTATGTTAATTCGTTTAAATTATACTCTCCTATATTTATAACCCTTTTTTTCTTATTAATAGCAAGATTCACAAAAGTATACGTATTGGAAAAGGTGTTATTTATATAACAAATCACAAATTGAGAATTATCTATCATATAACAGTTCCTTTTATAAATAGCTAGTCTTAAAGGTGTTCGTTCCAAAACTTCAGGGAAAAGACTTTTTTTAATATCGTAATAAACTGTTTCCTTTCTTTGATTTATGTAAGCCAAAACCACAACTTTTTCTATATTATAAACCAATTCAAGTTTACAAAGGACATTATATACAAGTCGATCGAAATTACCATGTGTTCCTACATAAAACTTACGTACATTTTCTTTTATAATCAAATTTTCTATCTCTGCATATAATAAATCGCTTACATTATCTAAACAATCTTTATGACCTATAAAAGTACAACTAAGCATAATTAACATCTCACCGCCCAAAAATATTTTAAGGGAATTTCCCTTAAAAGTCAATAAGGCATATTCCCTTATTGCATAATTTTTGCGTGGGGTGATTATGTTGTTTAAAAGAGTAAGAGAATTAAGAGAAGATCGCGATATAAAACAAAAAGATATGGCAGAATATTTAAAAATCCACCAAACAACGTATTCTGATTATGAATTGGGTAACTTAAATATTCCCATCGAAGTACTAATACGCTTAGCAAAATTTTATAACACAAGTATTGATTATATTGTTGGTTTAACCGATAACTGTAAACCATATAAATAAAGAAACAACACCTATGTTGTTCCCTAATTCCTAATTCTTGAAAAGCACCCGAGAAACTCGGGTGCTTTTTATTAAAGTGATGCAATAAATGATGCCATTTTATCAAGCTTGCTATCAATATCCTGTGATAATTTAAACTGGTTGCGCGCGCGCACCAAGTTATGCTCGGGATATCTTGTTTTGAAATATGTATCGCCGTTTAGATAGTCGGTTAAGAAACGGATACCGCACTCAAACGTCATAAGCTCTACTGCAAAGGGCAAAAGCTCAATTTCACGCTCGGTTAACACCGATTTAACCTCGGAGAAATATCCCTTTGTAAAGGCAGCAAATTTTTCAAAATCTAAATAAACCTGTGATAAATCGGGGTTATCTTCTATTGTATTATTTCCCGCAAAGCGCAA
Organism: Oscillospiraceae bacterium; assembly: GCA_015066405.1. Lineage (GTDB taxonomy): Bacteria > Bacillota > Clostridia > Oscillospirales > Acutalibacteraceae > SIG565. The sequence continues at coordinate 15,404 of SVOM01000017.1, read as the reverse complement.
CGCATCGCCGTAATCATACAAATATGAGCCCGGCATTACTGTATCAAGGTCAATAACGCAAACGCCCTCATAGGTTTCTTTATCAAGCAAAACGTTGTTAAGTTTTGTATCATTATGAGATACGCGAAGCGGTACCGAGCCATCACGGAAGCCATCGATTACAGCACTTACTCTATTTTTCATAGTAAGTGCATATTCAACCTCTGCAGCGACTGAATCAAGGCGTCCTGCAATATTTTCTTTAATGGCCTTTTCGAGATTTTCAAAACGCTTTGGGGTGTTATGGAAATCAGGAATAACCTCAAACAGTGTATCAGCGGGATAGTCCGCCAGCATATTTTGAAATTTGCCAAAGCAAGCGCCAACAGAACAAAGCTGCTCGGCTCTCTCAGCCACATTGATACTGATAGCATCAATAAACAACATTACACGGTATGCGCCCAACTCATTGTTAACAAGGTTTTTCCCGTCAAGCGTTTTAATGGCTGTTAGCGTATCGCGTTCGGGATTACCGCCATTTGCGATGATTATTTTCTTCAAATATTCGGTAACTCCCACAAAGTTATCCATAAGACCTTCGGGATTTTTGAAAACGGCAGTATTTATTTTCTGCATAAGATATGCCGTGCCATTAACAACAAATCGATAGGTATTATTGATAAGGCCATCGCCATAAGGGGCTAACTCTTTAACATCCTCTTTTTTGAAGCCGTATTCAGCCAAGGCTAAATAAATTTTTTCATCCATTTCGAATTTCTCCGTTTTTTTATTTTTTACTGTAGATTACAGTTAAATCGCTGTGAAGTTGTAAAATCGAAGCGGGGACCTTCGGGTCAATGGGACCGAAGAACGCTTTTTCGATAATTTCCTTTTTGCTTTCGCCGTTAGCGATAAGCAATACTTTTTTGGCACCCATAATTCCGCCCATACCCATGGTAACTGCGGCACGCGGAACATCATCAATGCTCTCAAAGAATCTTGCATTTGCTTCAATGGTAGATTCATCAAGTGTTACTTTGTGAGTCGCTTTTGTAAAGAACTCATCGGGCTCGTTAAAACCGATGTGTCCATCAAGGCCAATACCGAGAAGCTGCAAATCAATACCGCCAAGGCGTGCGATATTATCATCATAATCCTTGCACTCTTTTTCAATATCGGTTGCGATTCCGCTTGGTACAAAGGTTTTTGATTTATCAATATTAACGTGATTGAAAAGATTTGTGTTCATAAAATAGCGATAGCTCTGGTCGTTATCGCCATCAAGACCTATATATTCATCAAGATTTACCGAAGTAACGGCAGAAAAATCGAGCTCGCCGTTTTCGTATTTTTTAATCAATTCCTTATACGCGCCCACAGGAGAAGAGCCTGTAGCCAAGCCTAAAACCGAATTGGGCTTTAAGATAACCTGTGCTGCAATGATGTTTGCTGCAGCAACACTTAACTGTTCATAATTTTCTACTTCAATATATCTCATACTGAAACCACCTTTTGCACTATTATTTTAGTATATCATAATATATTTTTGCAAATAAGTAAAGAATTATTTTTGATTTTTTATTTTTCCTTTAAATATTGACAAAGCGTTTTTTTAGTGTTAGAATTATCGAGAACAAACCGATGAGAAAGAATAGTAGTTTTATTTTTGCTTTTTAGAGAGCCGCAGGCGGTGGAATTGCGGTAAGAAAACATTTAACGAATGGGCTTTTGAGGGCGGACCGAAATTTCAGTAGGCTCCGACGGGGTGTGCACCCGTTATAGCGGCACCGCGTATGTCAGTACGTGCTTAGTGTTTATTCTACATTTGGGTGGTATAAGCAAGATTTTAAAATCTTGTCCCATAAGGGGCAGGGTTATTTTTATTTTAGGTGATTTTATGTATATCTTATCAAAACGATGGCGTAGTTGATTTTTATATAAAACTTACTTATTTTGAAAGGAAATTTATTATGAACAACTATAGAGATTTTGACAATTATTTAAAGGAATACCCCGATAAAGACGGCTTTTTTGGCGAATACGGCGGCTCTTTTCTCCCCGATGAATTGGTGCCCGTATTTAAAGAAGCTGATGATGCATACGAAGCGATTTGCCACTCGGCTCAGTTTATAAACGAGCTTCGCCGCATCAGAAAAGAATTTCAAGGCAGACCCACCCCCGTATATCACTGTGAGCGCCTTTCTAAACTGTTTGGCAACTGCCAAATCTATTTAAAGCGTGAAGATTTAAATCACACGGGTGCACATAAATTAAATCACTGTATGGGCGAAGGCTTGCTTGCAAAATATATGGGCAAGAAAAAGCTTATTGCCGAAACAGGTGCCGGCCAACACGGTGTTGCTATCGCCACTGCCGCTGCATACTACGGTATGGAATGCGATGTTTATATGGGCGAGGTTGATATTGAAAAGCAAAAGCCCAATGTGATTCGTATGAAGATGCTCGGTGCTAATGTAATACCCGTAACGCACGGTCTTAAAACCCTTAAAGAAGCGGTGGATGCGGCATTTGAGGCATATTTAAAGGAATATAAGGATGCTATTTACTGCATCGGCTCAGCGCTTGGTCCGCACCCGTTTCCGAAAATGGTGCGCGATTTTCAGTCGGTTATCGGTTATGAAGCGCGCGACCAGTTTTTAGAAATGACAGGCATTATGCCTGACGCTGTTTGCGCGTGTGTAGGCGGCGGCTCTAACTCGCTTGGTATGTTCACTCCATTCCTTGCTGACCCCGTTGAAATTTACGGCATTGAGCCGTTAGGCAAGGGCGAAAACATAGGCGACCACGCCGCAACAATGAAGTTCGGCACAAAGGGTAGGCTCCACGGTTTTGAAAGTTATCTTTTGCAGGATGAAAATGGCGAGCCGTTACCCGTTTACTCAATAGCCAGCGGTCTTGATTACCCCGGTGTCGGTCCTGAACACGCTTTGCTTCGTGATAAAGGCAGAGTGCATTATGAAACCGTAAGCGATGAGGAAGCTATGGAAGCATTCTTCTTGCTTTGCCGCTACGAAGGTATCATCCCCGCCATTGAAAGCTCACACGCATTAGCATACGCTATACGCTATGCAAAAGAGCACAAGAGCGGCTCGATACTTGTATGTTTATCGGGCAGAGGCGATAAAGATATCGACTATGTATATGAAAAATACGGTTGCGGAGAAAAATTCAATTTAAGCAAATAATTTCAAGCCGTCGGAAAATACCGACGGCTTATTTTATATATTATATAATATAAATATTGACAAATTGGCTATTTTTTGATTTAATATATAAGATATGGTATACTCCCGAAAGTTCGGGTTTTTAATGGAGGCGATATGTATGCCAAGTTATATTAATATGAGTGCGGCGGAGAAAAACGCTGAACTGAAAAAAGTATATGAAGAATATAAGCACTTAAAAAACATGGGCACAGCGCTTGATATGACACGCGGAAAGCCCGGCTTTGACCAAATGGATGTAAGTGATAATATTTTTAATCTTGTTGGTAATAACACAGGCTACAAAAACTGCGAGGGTACCGACTGCCGCAATTACGGCGGACTTGACGGACTTATTGAATTAAAGCATCTGTTTTCGCAAATTATGGGTGTTGACCATTCACAAATCATCGTTGGCGGTAATTCTTCACTCAATATGATGTACGATACCATCGCTCAGGCAATGACACACGGCTTTGGAGATAAACCGTGGCTTTTGCAGGAAAAGGTTAAGTTCCTCTGCCCCGCTCCCGGTTATGACAGGCATTTTGGTATATGCGAGTATTTCGGCATTGAGATGATTCCTGTTGAAAACACCAAGGACGGCCCCGATATGGATGAGGTTGAAGAGCTTATAAAGGATGAAAGCGTTAAAGGTATGTGGTGTGTGCCTAAATATTCAAACCCCGAAGGCATTACCTATTCTGATGATACCGTACGCCGTATGGCAGCTATGCAGCCCGCTGCAAAAGATTTCCGCATTATGTGGGATAACGCCTATGCAATACACGACCTTTATGAAGACGGCGACACACTGCTTAACATTTACGAAGAATGTGTTAAAAACGGCACGGAAGACAATATAATTATGTTTACATCCACCTCTAAAATCACATTCCCCGGTGCCGGTGTTGCGGCCGAGGCGGCAAGCCCCAAAAATGTGGAGCTGCTTAAAAAGCGTATGACACATCAAACAATCGGACCCGATAAACTAAACCAGTTAAGACACGCAAGGATGTTCCCGAATTTTGATGTGCTAAAACAGCATATGCGCTCCCACGCCGTAATTCTCCGCCCGAAATTTGAGGCGGTGCTTGATGAATTCGAGAAAGAACTCAGCGGTAAAGATATTGCCGTATGGACCAAACCAAAGGGCGGCTACTTTATTAGTGTTAATGTTCTTGAAGGGTGTGCCAAACGCGTTGAGGAACTGTGTGCAAAAGCAGGCCTTAAGCTCACAAGCGTAGGTGCTACCTTCCCTTACGGATGCGACCCCAAAAACAGCAATATAAGAATTGCTCCTTCCTACCCATCGGTTAAGGAAGTTAAAAAAGCATCTGAGATACTTTGCTGTGCAATTAAACTCGCAGCACTCGAAAAGCTTACCGCCGTTGACAATTAAACTCACGGACAGTATAATTATTACAATAAAAACACGGAGGAAAGAAAAGTGAAATCCAAAAAGACAAGCAAAGCAACCTTTTTTGTAGTGCTCGTTTTAATATTAGCACTCACATTTACCGCTTTTTTCGGTATTTCAGGCTATTATGGCGACATAAGGCAGGTTTATATCAAGGGCGCTCAGGATATACGCTGGGGTATTGATATAAGCGGTGGTGTTGAAGCGGTTTTCTCGCCCGATAAAAAGGTTGACGAAATCACAAGTGCTGATATGGAATCGGCAAAAACCATTATTGAAAAGCGTCTCGTAGCCGACAATGTAACCGACTATGAGGTTTATGCTGACAGTATAAACAAGCAAATTATCGTGCGCTTCCCTTGGACCGCTAACGAAACAAGCTTTGACCCGTTAGCCGCCATCAAGAAGCTCGGTAAAACGGCAGTTTTATCCTTCTGCGCAAACACCGATAAGAGCACCGTTATTTTAAGCGGCTCGGCCGATATTGCTTCGGCATCGGTTGGTGTGCTTACCGAAACTAATGAGTATGTTGTAAATCTTAAATTTACAGATTCAGGTATGTCGAAATTCAAAACCGCAACAGGCAAATATTCTCAAATATCTATTTGGATGGATGATGAGATGATTTCGGCGCCGTCCGTAAAAGAGCAAATTACAACCAACAATGCATATATTGAGGGTAACTTTACGGCAGAAACAGCGCAGGACCTTGCCAACCAAATTAACGCAGGTTCTCTCCCCTTTGCTTTAACGGTTGATGAAAGCAAATTACAGGTTATTTCCCCAACACTCGGAGCTAACGCACTTAATGTTATGGTTATTGCAGGTGCTATTGCTTTCGCCCTTGTATGCTTAATTATGATTCTCCGTTACCGCTTACCCGGTGTTATCGCATCTATTGCACTTCTTGGACAGTTGGCAGGTATGATAGCTTGTATCTCGGGTTATTTTGGCGGACTTGAAAGCTTTACGCTCACAATTCCCGGTATTGCAGGTATTATTCTTTCGGTTGGTGTAGGTGTTGACGCAAACGTTATCGCATCAGAACGCATAAGAGAAGAATTCCGCAACGGCAAAACCATTGACGGTGCTATCGCAGCGGGCTTTGAAAACAGCTTTAATGCCGTGCTTGACGGCAACGTAACCATCGTTATTATCGCCGCCGTACTTATGGGTGCATTCGGTAACCCTGATAGTTTACTTGCAAAAATCTTCTCTCCCATTATGGCATTGCTCGGCTCTTCCATCACGGGTTCAATTTATTCCTTTGGTTATACATTGTTTGTAGGTGTTGTATTCAACCTTATAATGGGTATTTACGCTTCAAAGTTTATGATGAAGAGTATTTCCCGATACAAAGTTTTCCGCAAGCCTTGGTTATTCGGAGGTGCAAAGAACAATGACTAAATTTAATATTGATTTTAACAAAACACTCAAATGGGCCGCCATTATTTATGCAGCAGTTATAGTTGTGGGTATTGTTCTCACCTGCATTTTCGGCGTTAAGCTTGACATAAACTTTAGCGGTGGTACACGCCTTTCCTACACATATACAGGCGACCTTTCAGTATCAAAGGTAGATGCGGCGGTTGATAAGGCGCTCGGCACCGATGCCGCAGTTTCCTTTAACACCTCAATGAACGGTTCTACCAAGCAGATAGTTATAACCTTGCCCGGCAATAATGCTCTTTCCACCGAAAAGCAGTCGGCTTTAACAACAGCACTTACTACTGAGTTTAAAAGCAACAACATTAAAAGCTACGACTCAAACTCTGTAAGCCCCACTATCGCGGGTACATTCTTTGCTAAGAGTATAGTTGCAATACTTATTGCAGGTATATTTGTTGTAATCTATGTAGGCTTCCGTTTCCGCAATATCGGTGGTATTTCGGCGGCTCTTACCGCGTTTGTGGCATTAATACTCGACTGTATCGTAGCATTCCTTGCCTGTACGGCATTCCGCTTACCTGTTGACTCAAACCTTATTGCAGTTATTTTAACACTCCTCGGTTATTCACTTAACGACACAATCGTAATCTATGACCGTGTACGTGAAAACCGCAAGCTTTACCCATCGAAAGATACAAGCGAGCTTGTAAATGAGAGTGTTAACTCGGTTATGATACGTACTATTGTTACAACTGTTACAACCGTTATGGCAGTTGCTACAATTATTGTAGTTGCCGAAATCTTTGGTTTAACAACACTCCGCAGCTTTGCAATTCCGATGGTATTTGGTCTACTTTCCGGTAGTATTTCATCCATCTTCATCTCAGGTCCGCTATGGGTTAAATGGAAAAACTATGTAGCCACAAGACCCGTAAAGGTTAAAAAATCTAAGAAAAAATAAAACAAAAGGGCTTACTTTTCGTAAGCCCTTTTAATTTTAGAAATTAATAACACCTAAGTGTTCAAGTAAAATTTTAATACCCATTAAAACAAGTATTGCGCCGCCCAGAAACTCGGCCTTGCTTTTATATCTTTCGCCAAACTTGTGGCCTATAAACACACCGAGTGCTGATAGTATAAATGTAACAACACCTATAAAAAGTACAGCCCACCATATATTAACATCGGGCAATACCGCAAAGGTTATACCCACCGCCAATGCATCCACGCTTGTAGCGACCGCCATAACAAACATTGTTTTAACCGAGAATGATGCATCATGCGCATCATCCTCGCAAGTGCACGCTTCCTTTATCATATTGCCACCTATAAATGCAAGCAATACAAATGCAACCCAGTGGTCAACAGGAGTTATGTACTTTTCGAATGATGACCCCAGCAAAAAGCCGATTAGCGGCATAAGTGCCTGAAATCCACCAAACCAAGCACCCGTAACCGCCATGTAAGACGGCTTGAGTTTTGGCGCCGATAGTCCCTTACACACAGCCACAGCAAAAGCATCCATCGAAAGACCGACTGCCAAAATAAAAAGTTCAGCCAAGCTCAAACAAAACACATCCTTTAAAAGTGTTTTTAAATTATAGCATTAAAAAAATGGTGTGTCAACAACATAAAATATTGACAAAAAAGCAATATAATTTTATTATAATGGAAGAGGTTTGGCGAAACATCCCTGTTTCGCCGCAAAATCTTTTATTTTGCGACAAATTTTTAGTAAAATTTGTCCTCATCCATTGAAATAAGTGTCGTGCAAAATTTAATGTTTAAATTTTGCTAAACCCACTTAAAACGTGGCTTGTCGAAATGCTTAAAAAGCATTTCTCATAACTACAATTATTATTAATAATATGGAAAGAAGTTGATATTATGAAAATTGCTATTTACGGCTACGGCAACTTGGGTCGCGGTGTTGAATATGCCATAAAACAAAACGATGATATGGAATTGTTCGGTGTTTTTACACGCAGGGACCCTGCAAGTGTAAAAATCAACACAAGCAGTGCTAAGGTTTACCGCGCTGATGATATTTTAAAATACAAGAATGATATTGATGTGCTGATTATCTGCGGCGGCAGTGCAACCGATTTACCCAAAATGACGCCTGCCCTTGCAGCCGATTTTAATGTTATTGATAGCTTTGATACACACGCTGATATTCCCACGCATTTTGCAAATGTCGACAAAGCCGCAAGAGAAAACAAAAACATCGCGCTTATTTCTGCCGGTTGGGACCCCGGTATGTTTTCGCTCAACCGCTTGTATGCGAATGCCATTTTGCCCGATGGTAAGGATTATACCTTTTGGGGCAAGGGTGTAAGCCAAGGCCACTCGGATGCGATACGCAGAATTGACGGCGTAATTGATGCAAGACAATATACCTGCCCAGTGGATACCGCACTTGAAAGTGTAAGACGTGGCGAAAGCCCCGAGCTTACAACAAGACAAAAGCACACTCGCCTTTGCTTTGTTGTGGCGAGTGATGATGCCAACAAGGAAAGAATAGAAAACGAAATTAAAACAATGCCGAAATACTTTGCCGACTATGATACAACAGTTAACTTTATAACAAAAGAGGAACTCGATAAAAATCACAGTGGCATCCCACACGGCGGATTTGTAATACGCTCAGGCAAAACGGGAGAGAATAATAGTAACTCGCATATAATTGAATACAGTTTAAAGCTTGATTCAAACCCCGAGTTTACCGCAAGCGTGCTAATATGCTTTGCCAGAGCAATTATGAAAATGAAATCGCGTGGAGACGTTGGCTGCAAAACTGTATTTGATGTAGCCCCCGCCGATTTATCACGCCTTTCACACCAAGAAATTGTTAAAACTCTATTATAATTTTTAAGCCGCAATTTATTGCGGCTTTTTTAATATCTCTTGCTTTGTTTGCATAAAATTAAATGTGCAACTAACAGTTGACACAAAATAGTCAACCAAACTTGCTTGATATTTTTTGCCTGCAAACATAAAATATCAATATGAAGGAGGAGATTTATTATGACCATAGGACAAAAAATCTCAATTCTAAGAACAGGGCTTAATCTTTCACAAGAGCAGTTGGCGGAAAAATTGGATGTTTCTCGCCAATCGGTTTCAAAATGGGAATCCGATAAATCGCTACCCGAAATAAACATCATATTAAAGTTATCTCTTATATTCAATGTAACGCTTGATGACCTATTGCGCGATGAAATTCCGCTTTCTCCAACATATACCGAGCCGATTTTTAGACCTACCGAGAGTATTAATTATAACCTTAAATATTTCGGCACCGATGGTTTCAGAGGTGAAGCGGGTACGGTGCTCACCAGCGATCACGCCTATAAAATCGGCCGCTTCCTCGGTTGGTATTATTCATCCGCTTTATCGGGCAAGCGCTCGGGTGCGCACAAGCCCCGTATAGTTGTCGGCAAGGACACCCGCCGCTCAAGTTATATGTTTGAGTATTCAATAGTTGCAGGTCTTACCGCCTCGGGTGCTGACGCTTATATGCTCCACGTTACCACAACACCCAGTGTATCGTATGTGGCGCGTCAGGACAATTTTGACTGCGGTATTATGATTTCGGCTTCGCACAACCCGTTTTACGATAACGGCATAAAGTTAATTAACAGCTACGGCGAAAAGATGGATGATTATACGCTATCTCTCATTGAAAAATATATGGATGGCGAAACTGCCGACTTCGGCTTTGAAAACGACCTACCCTTTGCCACGCGCGAAAATGTAGGTAAGATTATCGACTATGCCGCAGGCCGTAACCGATACGTCGGTTATCTTATTTCGGTTGCCGCAAATTCTTACAAAAAGCTTAACATAGCACTCGACTGTGCAAACGGCTCCGCTTGGATGATAGCAAAATCGGTGTTTGATGCTTTGGGTGCTAAAACCCACGTAATAAACGCCGAGCCAGATGGCATTAACATCAATATGGGCGCGGGTTCTACCAATATCGGTGCTTTGCGAAAGTACGTTAGGGAAAACCGCTGTGATGTAGGCTTTGCATTTGACGGAGACGCCGACCGCTGTATTGCGGTGGATGAAAACGGCGAAATTGTAAACGGCGACCACACAATATATATTATAGCCCAGATGCTCCGCAAAAAAGGACTGCTTAAAGATGACAAAGTCGTAGCAACTGTTATGTCCAATATCGGTTTCTTCAAAGCTATTGAGGAAGCGGGTATGACCTGTGTGCAAACCACCGTTGGCGATAAATACGTGCACGAAGCTATGATGGAGCACGATATTAGCATCGGTGGCGAGCAAAGCGGACACACAATTATTCGCAAATATGCATCCACGGGCGATGGCATTTTAACTGCTATAATGCTCGCCGAATGTATGGTTGAATACAAATCTACCTTAAGCACACTGGCCTCCCCCGTGAAGATGTTCCCGCAAACCGTTAAAAACATAGCGGTTAAAGATAAAAAAACTGTTATGAACGATGATAAGGTGCTCGCCCTTGTGAATGAGATTTCCGCGTCTCTCGGCAAATCGGGCAGAATATTGCTCAGACAAAGCGGCACCGAGCCCGTTATACGCGTTATGGTTGAGTGCGGCTCGGCCAAAAGCTGCGATATGTACGCCGATAAAGTAATAACGCTTATACGAGAACAAGGCTATGCAAGATAAATTAAAAAGAGAAGGCGCTATGCCTTCTCTTTTTAATTTGCCGTAAAATCTTCAAAAAACAGGTTATCTTCACTTTCTTTGTAAGTCAAAACACCTTTGTCGTTGATAGATAAAAGGGCATATTCATCTTGTTCAACCTCAAAGCACATTCTATAGCCAAATTGTGTTTCGAAAGTAACAAAGTATTTTGTTCTGATTGAATATCTATTACCAACAAACTCAGTATTTTTATCCTTTACTGTTGCTGATTCAATTTTTGGTGGTAAGTTTTTTCTCATTTTTTCTTTCTTACTTGTTAATATTGATATATAAATCATTGTACCACAACCGATACATAATATAAAAAATATGTAAATTATTGCGAAAATAAGTTCCTTATCCAACAACGAAATTACAAAGGCAAAAAAAGAAATCACTAAAACCGAAATAATTATAATAACCGCAATTTTTTTCTTTTTCATATTTTTTCTCCAATTTTATTATAAATTTTCTCGGAAATTTTGAAAATCTTTTTCTGCTCAGCCGATTTGCAAGTTTTTAATTTCGATAGTTTTGGCATACCCCATATACCGAAAAGTTTTGGTCCCCACCAAGTATTATGTGGGGTTTCATTAAACACGCCCTTAACTATGCTAAGCACTGCTTTTTTGGGGTTCATAAATATAATTTTCATTGGGTGCTTAATTACAGCAAAAATGAGTTTGGGATAGTGATTTGTAATTCCCGTAAAGGTAATGCCCGGGTGGGTTACGGCAAGGGACACCTGCGTTTCATTTTTGAAAAGCTCAAATAGTGAAAACATCAAAAACCGCTTTGCGTTTCCGTACACCTTTGATGCCGCTCTACGTGTCCAAAAATCTACATCGTTTTTGTCGGTTTTTGAGTAATTATGCGCAATACTGCCAACCACCACTACCCTGCCCGATTTTTCTCTTAAAACGGGTAAAAGCTGTTTGGTTATATAATAGGGCGACAAAAAATTAATTTGAAAAACATTATGGTAGCCGAGTTCGGTTTTATACCGCGGAATACTGTATGCACCGGCATTTAGTATTAAAATATCGGGCGATAATTCTTTTAATTTTTCGGTTGCTGCTTTTACCGACTGAAAAACCGATAAATCTACCGTTATGTATTCAATGCTTATTAAAGGGTGTTTTTCTTTTAGTTTTTCGCCGAATTTACGCGATTTCTCGGCATTTCTATCAAGCAACACAAGGTTTGCCGAGAGCGATGCCAAAATTTCACACAATTCGTTACCAAGACCGCCCGTGCTACCCGTAACGGCAACTGTTTTTCCCTTTAAACTATCCGTGTTTTGACTTATCCAACGGTTTATGTTCATTCTATCGACCCACTTTTGCTCATTATAGCATAAATGCGGTGGGGTGGCAAGAGTTAGTGAAATATTCGGCTTACGCCGAATGTGAAATGATGACCTACGGTCATTGTGAAATTTTCTGCTGTGCAGAAAGTGAAATGAAATTCGCCCCTAACATTTGCGAAGCAAATATTTCACAGCGAAGCTATTTCACTTGGCGAAGCCAAATTTCACTCGCCGCAGGCGAATTTCGTTAAAAAAAGAGAGCAAGCTTTCGACTTGCTCTCTTTTTTCTGGCACGCCACACCGGATTCGAACCGGCGACACCCGGCGTCGGAGGCCGGTGCTCTATCCAGCTGAGCTAATGGCGCGGATATATTACCCTATCTATTTTATTTTTAAAAGCAGTTTATGTCAAGTTATATTTGTGCCTTGCATATATTTTATTTGAAAGGAAGTGCTTTTATGTGCAAAATAATTGAAAACAAAAATTACGACTATTATTCTCTAAAAAAGGCAATTAAAACACTAAGTGAAACCTATCCGTTTTTACACACAAGTGTTATCGGCAAATCGGTTTTAGGCAGAGAAATCACGGCGCTTAAAATCGGCAGAGCAAGTGAATACGTGCTGTTTGCAGGCACTTTTCACGGCAGTGAGCACATAACCACCACCCTACTGCTTAAATTTGCCGAAGAAATTTGCTCTGCTTTACAAAACGGCGGCTCCATTGCGGGAATCAATGTAAAACGGGTTATGACAGGTCGCGCAATTTTAATCGTGCCCTGTGTAAATCCCGATGGTGCCGAGATTAGTATTAATGGCGTGTCAAACGCAGGGAATGCCGCAAGAAATATAATAAAGCTCTCGCGCGGAGATACGCAACATTGGAATGCCAACATCCGAGGTGTAGATATTAATCATAATTTTGATGCGGGCTGGGAAGAATTACATAGGTTAGAAATTGAAAACGGTATACACGGACCCGCGCCAACACGCTACGGCGGTCCAAGGCCGTTTAGTGAGCCCGAAAGTGTCGCTATTAAAAGCTTGTGCGAAACGGTGCGCATACGCCATGCGCTTGCCTTTCACTCACAAGGCGAGGTAATTTATTGGCAATATGATAATTTTAAACCTGCAAGAAGTCAAAAAATGGCGGAAATTATGGCAACATCTTCGGGGTATGCGCTTGATGTCCCGTTAGGTCTTGCGGTGGGCGGCGGCTTTAAGGACTGGTTTATAAAGACCTATAACCGCCCTGCATTTACAGTTGAAGTGGGCAGTGGGCAAAACCCGTTACCCATAACCGACACCGAGCAAATTTATAACCGCATAAAAGAAATGCTGATTTTATCGGTTGCGATGTAGCTCATACAAAAAAATATTTTAAAAAATATGCCGAGTTCTATTGAAAAACGACAATTTTTTTGCTATAATAATCTGTATTCTTTTTTTGGTAAATGGTAGGTGGGTTTTGTGGTTTACAATACCGTGCTTGATGCAATGGGCAACACGCCGCTGATACGGCTTAATAATATGGTAGATTCCGACTCTGCCGAGATACTCGTAAAATTTGAGGGACTCAATGTCGGCGGTTCTATAAAAACTCGCACCGCTTATAATATGATACTCGATGCCGAGGCAAAGGGTCTTCTTAATAAGGACTCGGTTATTGTTGAACCAACAAGCGGCAATCAAGGTATCGGTTTAGCGCTTGTAGGTGCTGTACGCGGCTATAAGGTAAAAATTATTATGCCCGATTCGGTAAGTGCCGAGCGAAGAAAGTTAGTTGAGCATTACGGTGCCGAGGTTATATTAGTCCACGATGCAGGCAATATCGGTCTTTGCATTGAGCAGTGTTTAGAGCTCGCCCTTAAAATGCAAAAAGAAGATAAAAGCGTATTTGTTCCCCAACAGTTTGAAAACCCCGCCAACGTTGATATACAGCGCTCGGTTACGGGAAAGGAGATTCTCGATGCAGTAGCGGGTCCAATACACGGCTTTTGCTCGGGTATCGGTACGGGCGGCACAATAACGGGTATCGGCGAAGCGCTAAAGAAGGCCAACCCCGATATCATTATTTGGGCGGTAGAGCCTAAGGATGCCGCAATACTTTCGGGCGGCTCAATAGGTACACACATACAAATGGGTATAGGAGACGGCATAATCCCCGCCATTTTAAACCAAAATATATATAACGACCTTTGCATTATTGATGATAACGAAGCGCTCCAAACATCAAAAGATTTGGCCGCAAAGGAAGGTATTATGTGCGGTATCAGTAGCGGTACAAACGTTGCCGCGGCTATAAAGCTTGCAAAAAAACTTGGCAAAGGTAAAACCGTTGTTACAGTTTTACCCGATACGGCAGAGCGGTATTTTTCAACTCCGCTTTTTGATTAAATTTTTTAATTTGTATTAATTTCCGCTTTATACGGGATTGATTATATATTCTATTATGAAGGGACCAACAAACAATGGACGTTAAAGAACGTAAAGTAGGTACAGTTTCCCGTGGCATTAGATGCCCCATTATCCGAGAGGGTGATAACCTTGCAAAAATAGTTGCCGATTCTGTTTTAGAAGCGGCAGAGTGCGAGGGTTTTGAACTTCGCGACCGCGACGTTATCTCTATGACCGAGTCAATAGTTGCCCGCTCACAAGGCAACTATGCATCAGTCGATGATATTGCGGCAGACGTTAAGGCAAAGCTTGGTGGCGGCACAATAGGTGTTATATTCCCTATTCTCTCTCGTAACCGTTTTGCAATTTGTCTTCGTGGTATAGCAAAGGGCGCTAAAAAAATTGTTTTAATGCTTAGCTACCCCTCTGACGAGGTAGGTAATGAGCTCGCTGACTGGGACAAGATTGACGAGGCAGGTATTAACCCCCACTCTGATGTTTTGTCGCTCGAGCGCTACCGTGAGGTGCTTGGTGTTCACCCGCTTAAATTTACGGGTGTTGACTATGTGGCTTACTACGAAAATCTTATAAAAGAGTGTGGCTGTGAGGTTGAAATTATTTTCGCAAATCAGGCAAAAGCAATTCTTGATTATACTGACTGTGTTTTAACCTGCGATATTCACACCCGCGCTCGCACAAAGCGTTTGCTTAAAGCCGGCGGTGCAAAAATAGTTTGCGGTCTTGATGAAATCTTGACTTCTCCCATTAACGGCAGTGGCTGTAACGAAAAATACGGTCTTCTCGGTTCTAATAAATCAACCGAGGACAAGATTAAGCTCTTCCCCCGTGAGTGCAAGGATTTGGTGCTTGATGTTCAAAAGCGCATCTTTGAAGCAACCGGCAAAAAGGTTGAGGTTATGGTATACGGCGATGGCGCATTTAAAGACCCGCAAGGCAAAATTTGGGAGCTTGCCGACCCCGTTGTATCACCCGCATTTAC
>SVOM01000016.1 GCA_015066405.1 Oscillospiraceae bacterium | reverse complement strand
TGCTTCATCACAAAAAAGCTCGGCCACAATACTGCAATTAAAAAATATATCGTTTTTGTGCCGCGCATCTATAGATTTTCTATAAAGCTTTACTGATTTTATTTGCTTTTGCGAAAGTTTTAGGTTACTTGCAACTACCGGCGAAAGATTATCAAAATCGGTATCAAGCGGCAATTTAAAATTTCTTAAAATTATCATTTTTTATCTCCAATATATTTTACCGCACCAACAGATGCCAACATACCGCTTGACCACGCCCATTGTAAATTATAACCGCCGCAGTCGCCATCAATATCAAGTATCTCCCCCGCCGCAAATAAGCCCTTATATTTTTTGGACTGTAGACACTCATCAAATTCGCCCGTTAAAATGCCACCTGCCGTAACCTGAGAATTGTTAAAGCCGGTTGTATCAAGCACTTTAAAGGTTAAATTTTTAATAGCTTCGGCAATATTTATAATATCCTTATCGGAAATTTTTGCTACACTATCGGTTAGTTTCAGCCCACACTTTTTAAGAATAACCTGTCCTAAACGCTTGTTTAAAAATCCCGTTAAAAAGTTCTCTAACGTGCGGTTTTTAAGATTTTGCCTGCGCTCAAGTAAAAGATTTTTTAAATCTTCAAAAGAGTATTCCACCGCTAAATCAAGTACGACCTGACACTCCAAAGTGGTCCTTGCGGCTTCACGGGAAATTTGCAAAATCGGCGGGCCCGATAGTCCATAATCGGTAAATAATACCTCGCCGTATTCCGTTCTACTCTTTTTGCCGCCAAGCAGCAAGGATGCATTTGCATTAACCTTAATTCCCTTTAACTGCCGTGTAATATCGGTTTCGGTTTTTAGTTGCACAATCGCGGGTGTGGTTTTGGCGGCTTTAAAGCTCTTGCTTTTAAGAATTTGGAAAACCGAACCATCGCTTCCTACACTTTTACCGCCCGAAAGCATACCGCCCGTTACGATGAGAGATTTTGCAGTAAATTCGCCTGCGGTTGTTTTAACGGCAAAATTATCTTTTTTATCAAAATCTAAAACCTTGCAGTCGCATTTTGTAGCGATGCCAAGTTCATCTGCGGCAAAACGCAAGGCATCCACAACGCTTGATGCCTGATAGGAATATGGGTATGCCCTACCATCCTCTTCAAATATGATTTCAACGCCGATAGATGAAAAGAATTCCACAGTATCATTTACGAAATATTTATCAAAAACTTTTTTGGCATACGAAACATCGGTGCCGTGATATTTAGTAATATCGGCATTTTTGTTGGTAATATTGCACCTGCCGTTACCCGTTGTTATAAGCTTTTTACAAACGCGGTCGGCGCTCTCACATACCAGAATATTCAATTTATTGTTTTTTCGTTTGGCGCATATCGCCGCCACGAGTCCCGCGGCACCGCCACCAATAACTAAAATATCGTAAAGCATAAATTTCCCCTTAATTAAATTTAGATAATTATAACACGCTTTTCTTATCCATTATACTTTGTATAAAAGCAAAAAGCAAGGTAATTTAGGGTACTCATAATACGCATAAATAGTGTTTTAGATACTGGTTGCGAGATTCCGTTATAGTAAGTGAGTGGTTATTAAACTTTTGAATATAAGTTATTTAGGTATATCACAAAACGGCATAAGATTATTCCTATGCCGTTTTTACACCTTTTTTTCATATTACTTGCTTTATTCATTTTTCTAATAAAATAGGGTATCGTTTAATATAATATTTAAAGCTTTCCTCCGAAAGAATGCTTTTTAATTTTTCTACATCAACGAAATCAATCAAGTCTCGCCCTTTTCTTTTAGCGACTATTGCCAAATTTACAATAGCGGCACTATCCGTACCAGTTTCATAATTTCCGATTCCACCCGCAGTTCTATTGAGCATATATTTTGAGTCGAAAGACTCAATAATTTGTTCTTCTTTTTTATAATAAGATGTTGCTTGCAAATAAAATATCCTAGTAGTATCTAATGCCCCAAACGAATCTATGGATAAAACCGAGGAGACAACATCTCCAAAGATTAACCGCTCAAGTGATTTTTTATTATGCCAATGTCCCATTATTCGTTTTTTTATATCTAAAGCAACACCGATATAAACCTGTTTGTAATTATCAAGCACCATCATATACACACCAGAAACATTTTCTAAATCTTTTAAATTAAGGCACTCTTTAAATTTAAACTTTTTACATTGTTGCGTAATATACTTTTCAAAACTCGAAGTGTCCAACGAATTAAAATATGCCATATTTAAATCAAAGTTGTAACCGGCTTTGGGAACTTGTTGGATATAATCACTTTCCTTCCATCCTTTCATTCCTTCTGGCTTTGCCATTAAATAATTTTCTTTACTAATGTGATTCGTTGGTTTTTCTTTAATTTTAATACCGAAATGAATAATCAATCTTTTTTCCTCACAAAACTAATTAACTAAAAAGAGAACGCCATTTCTTATGGCGTTCTCTTTTTTTGGTGGAACTGATGGGAGTCGAACCCACGACCTTCTGAATGCGAACCAGACACTCTACCAACTGAGCTACAGCCCCAAATATATTGAAATTTTAACACAAACTTTTTAAAATTTCAATATAGTTTTTGAAAAATTATCAGTCGCCCCAATATTTTCTATCAAGACTTCTAAACTGCAATGCCTGAGCCATATGTATCATATCAATATTTTCACTGCCTGCAAGGTCAGCAACGGTGCGCGCAACCTTTAAAATGCGGTCATACGCTCTGGCAGACATACCAAGATTATCAAATGACGCTTGTAAAAGGGCTGCCGCATCATCTGTTAATTGACAATATTTTTTAAGCATTGCAGGGGTAAGACGTGCATTACAGGTAATACCCGTACCCTTGTATCGCTCATTTTGAATTTCGCGTGCCTTATTAACCCTTTCACGAATTTGCTCAGATGTTTCCTCGGCGCCAGTAGAATTTAATGACTCAAAATCCACGGGCGGCACCTCAATATGTAAATCAAGGCGGTCAAGCATTGGTCCTGAAACGCGGTTTAGGTACTTACTTACCATATTTTGTGAGCAGGTGCAATTTCTTGTCGGATGGCCGAAAAAGCCGCAAGGACACGGATTCATAGCCGCAACAAGTGTTACCGAGCACGGATATGTAAGCGTACCTGCTACACGGGAAATGGTAATTTTGCCATCTTCTAACGGTTGGCGAAGTGCTTCCATAACATCGCGTTTAAATTCGGGCAACTCATCAAGAAAAAGCACGCCGTTGTGCGCCATTGAGAGCTCTCCCGGGCGCGGAATGGTGCCACCGCCCGCCAAGGCAACCGATGAGGTTGTATGATGCGGAGAACGAAACGGGCGAGATGTAACCATAGGGTTTTCGGAATCGAGAATACCCGCAATTGAATGTATTTTTGTAGTTTCGAGAGATTCTTCAAAGGTCATTTCTGGTAATATCGTTGGAAAACGCTTTGCCAACATACTTTTACCTGATCCTGGCGGACCAATGAGCAAAATATTATGCCCTCCGGCAGCTGCAACCTCTAATGCCTTTTTGGCTAAAAGCTGACCCTTAACCTCGCTGAAATCTAAGCTTGCTTTTTGCCTTTTTTTGTCAAACTCTTTTTTTACGGCCGGTAATAACGGCTTGTCCCCCGTTAAATGCAAAAATAGTGCCTTAATATTTTCGATACCAAAGACGCTAATATCAGAGATGTTTGCACCCTCTGCAGCATTTTGCATCGGAACGTAAAAATTTTTAATACCATTTTGCTTGGCTAAAATAGTCATAGCAATTATGCCGTTAACACTGCGCACATTGCCGTTAAGGGACACTTCGCCTATAAATGCGCTGTCATCAAGCTCGGCCTTAATTTGACCCGTTGCTATAAGTAAAGCCATCATAATCGGTAAATCATAAACCGAGCCCTCTTTTTTGATATCGGCGGGTGCCAAATTCACGGTTATTTTTCCAACGGGAAATTTATAACCGCTATTTTTAATTGCCGCCCTTACCCTATCGCGCGATTCCTTAACCGCCGCATCGGGAAGACCTACTATATCAAAACCGGGAAGACCTGAAGATATGTCGGCTTCAACCTCAACCATATAGGACTCCATACCAAATATACCGATGCTTTTTACCTTTGCAAACAAAAGAATTCCTCCAAAAAGCCATAGTCCTGCCATGCGGCAGGACTATTAAATTAAAGATTAGTAATTTCCTCTTCGGTAATTAACTCAAAACCTGCATTTGTAAGTGTTTGTTCAGCAAGTTTATTATCATTAACTCGCAAAACCACACAAGCGTGATTTTTAGACTGACCGATAAAAGCATACAAATATTCTACATTGATATCTGCTGCCTGTAAAACATCAACTGCCTTTGCAAGACCACCGGGAGCATCGTCAACACGAGCGGCTACAACCTCGGTAACCGAGCTTACAAAATGGTGCTCAGCGAGAGCCAAGCTTGCTTTATCGTTATTATCGGTAATAACTCTTAGAATACCGAAATCGTTTGTATCTGCAATTGATAAAGCACGAATTTCAACATGTACATCGGCAATTGTTTTTAAAACCTCTGCCAATGCGCCTTTTTCGTTTTGTACAAAAACTGAAAGTTGTTTAACTGCCATTTGTGTTTCCTCCCTATTAATCGTGTAATTTACGCTTATCTTTAACTCTTACGGCTTTGCCCTCACTACGTGTAATAGTTTTGGGTGCCACCAAGTGTACCACGGGTGCAATACCAAGCATAAGGCGAATAGCATCGGCCAATTTTTTCTCTGCCTTTGCAATCTCCTTAACGGTATCGGAGAACATTTCAGGAGAAAGCTCAACATATACATCAAGCGTATCGGTATTGTTAACACGGTCAACCTCGATAAAGTAGTTGGGTGTATAGCCCTCTTTAAGAAGCACTGTTTCAATTTGTGAGGGGAATACATTTACACCACGTATAATAAGCATATCATCGCTTCTGCCCATCGGTTTACTCATTTTAATAAGAGTTCTACCGCAAGAGCATTTTTTACGGGATAACACACAAATATCGCGTGTTCTGTATCTAAGCAAGGGGAAAGCTTCTTTTGTAATTGATGTAAATACAAGCTCACCCTTTGAACCTTCGGGCAATACTTCACCTGTATCAGGGTCTATAATTTCGGCAATAAAGTGGTCCTCGCAAATATGCATACCTGACTGCTCTTGGCACTCAAAAGCAACACCGGGGCCCGAGGTTTCGGTAAGACCGTAAATATCGTATGCCTTAATACCGAGAGATTTTTGAATATCCTGGCGCATAGCTTCGGTCCACGGCTCAGCGCCAAAAATACCTGCTTTTAACGAGTTGTCTTCGGGCTTATAGCCACGCTCCTTAAGAGCTTCTCCGATATATGCCGCATAAGACGGTGTACAGCAGAGAATGGTTGATTTTAAATCCATCATAAACTGGATATGGCGCTCGGTATTACCCGATGACATTGGCAGTGTTAAGCAACCCACTTTATGTGAGCCGCCGTTAAGACCGGGGCCACCTGTGAACAAGCCGTAGCCGTAAGCCACATGGCAAACATCCTCGTTTGTGCCGCCAACAGCCGTAATAGCTCTCGCACAGCAGTCCTCCCATAAGTCAATGTCGTGTTGAGTATAGAAAGCCACCACACGTCTACCCGTAGTACCCGAGGTTGACTGAATTCTCACGCAGTCCTTAAGATCCTTGGCAAGTAAGCCGTATGGGTACTGATCGCGAAGGTCATCTTTGGTTAAAAAGGGTAACTTATGTAAATCTTCTACACCCTTAATATCCTCGGGTGTTATTCCTTTTTTCTCCATTAAGCTACGGTAGTACGGTACATTATCCCATACGTGTTTTACCTGCTTTACGAGACGTTCACTCTGAAGAGCGCGCATTTGTTCGTACGGCATCGTTTCGATGTCTTTTTGGTAATATCTTTGCTCCATTTTAATCGACCTTTCAAAAAATTAAAGATTATATCCAAGCTCGAACGCTTTTTTGTTCATATCAAAGAACTTTTGAGCAACTGTTCCCTTTAAAGCTTCTATCCACTTATCTGCATCAATATCAAAACGTTTGGCGAGCACACCCATAAGCACGATATTCACGGCTTTACTGCTGCCAACCTGCTCGGCAAGTTTTAGCGCATCAACCGACACAACATTACAGCCGAGTGCTTTAAGCTCATCCAAAACATCTTCGGGATATTCGGCTTTACCTGTAATTACAGGCATTGGGTCAATTTGCTGAGTATTAGTTATAATAGTTCCGCCCGTTTTAAGATACTCTACATATCTTGCGGACTCTAACTTTTCAAAGGAAACGATAAAATCGGCTTCGCCCTTATCAATTATAGGCGAATAAACCTTATCACCGAAACGCACATAGGTTACAACCGAACCGCCACGCTGGCTCATACCATGTACTTCGGACACTTTAACATCATATCCGTTTGCGGTTAGCAAATTACCGAGCAATTTGCTTGCAAGCAAGCTACCCTGTCCGCCAACACCAACAATCATTATACTTTTGGTATTCATAAATGCGTTCCTCCTATCCTTCTATTGCGCCGAAAGCACAAAGCTGCTCACAAACGCCGCAACCAACACAAAGTGTGCTGTCAATTACCGCTTTGCCATTTTTAAAGCTAATTGCGGGACAACCGAGGGTCATACACTTGCGGCAAGAACGACACTTATCGGCATCGATTTTAGCGCTCGGATTTTTCTTAACAGTTTTAAGCAGTACACACGGTCTTCTTGAAATAATAACCGATGGCTCTGCCGCCGCCAGCTCTTCCTTAATAACCCTTTCTGACTCTTTTAAATCATAGGGGTCAACAACTACAACGCGGTTTATACCGATAGAGCGGCACAGTGCCTCAAGGTTAATTTTACCCGCAGGGTCGCCCTTAATATTAAAGCCGGTTGTGGGGTTTTGCTGATGTCCTGTCATACCCGTAATTGAGTTATCAAGAATAATAACGGTTGAATTTGAGCCGTTATATGCAATATCAACCAAGCCGGTAATACCCGAGTGCATAAAGGTTGAATCGCCTATTACCGCAACCGATTTATTTGAAAAGGCATCATTTGTTGCTTTGTTAAAGCCGTGCAGACCCGAAACGGAAGCGCCCATACAAAGTGTTGTATCAACTGCGCAAAGCGGAGGTTGAGCGCCCAGGGTATAACAACCAATATCGCCGATAACGGTAGCTTTAAGCTTTGATAATATGTAGTAAATTCCGCGGTGCGGACATCCTGCGCACATCATAGGCGGGCGCACGGGTACTGCAGTTTCGAGTGCGGTAGTCTCTTTTTTAGCAACACCGAAGGCATCGGCTATAATGCTTTGCGAAAATTCGCCTATTGGGGAAAAGATATTTTTACCGTCAACCTCTATACCGAGTGTACGGCAAAATGTTTCGATAATTCCATCGAGCTCTTCGATAACTACAACACGCTTTACGCTGCTTGCAAAGTCCTTAATCATATTTGCAGGCAAGGGGTTAACCATACCTATTTTAAGCACGGGCACGCTGTCGCCGAATACCTCTTTAACATACTGATAACAAACGCCGCCTGTGATTATACCAAACTCGTTGCTCTTGCCCTCTTCAATTCGGTTAAAGGGACAGTTATCGGAAAATTCAGCTATTTCTTGCATTCTCTTTTCAACTATCGGATGCTTTACCTTAGCATTAGCTGGTACCATTATGTATTTAGCGGCATCCTTAACGTATTGCTTATCGGCAACCTCTACCCTATCACTCGTTTCAACAATGCTTTGTGAGTGTGCAATTCTTGTACACATTCTTACAAGCACGGGGGTATCATATTTTTCAGATAATTCGAAAGACGCCTTTGCAAATTCCAATGCTTCCCCTGAATCAGCGGGCTCTAACATCGGCAATTTTGCCGCAATAGCATAATGTCTTGAATCTTGTTCGTTTTGAGAAGAGTGCATTGCGGGGTCATCAGCAACACAAATTACAAGACCTGCATTAACTCCCGTGTAGGACATAGTGAAAAGCGGGTCTGCCGCAACGTTGAGTCCCACATGCTTCATACAGCAAACCGAACGTTTGCCACCGAGAGATGCGCCAAAAGCCACCTCGGCTGCTACCTTTTCGTTAGGTGCCCATTCACTGTAAATATCATCGTATTTAGCTAAAAATTCGGTAATTTCGGTTGACGGTGTACCGGGGTAGCTTGATACAACACCTATGCCGCCCTCGTAAAAACCGCGGGCCAAAGCCTCGTTACCTATCATTAATTTTTTCATAAAAATTCTCCGTTTCTACTCACTCGTTACGCGTTCAACAAGTCGCTCGCCTGCATACTGTGCGCGAAGCTTGGGTTTTTCAATTTTGCCTGTTGGGTTGCGCGGTATATCGGCAAAAATGATTTTGCGCGGTCGCTTATATCTGGGCAAGCCCTGACAAAATTCATTAACCTCATCCTCGGTTAATGTAAAGCCATCCTTAATTTCGATTATTGCCGCAGATATTTCGCCAAGGCGTGTATCGGGAATACCTATAACTGCAACGTCTTTAATTTTATCGTTAGCGCGTAAAAAATCTTCAATTTGTACGGGGTAAATATTTTCTCCGCCGCTGATAATTACATCTTTTTTGCGGTCAACAAGAAAGATAAAGCCGTCCTCATCCTCTCTTGCCATATCTCCGGTTAGCAACCAGTCGCCAAAAATAATTTCGGCAGTGGCTTCGGGGTTTTTGTAGTAGCATTTCATAACGCCATCGCCCTTAACTGCCAACTCACCAACATCGCCTTTTTTAACATCCTTGCGATTTTCATCAAGGATTCTCGTTTCCCAACCAAACCCTGCTTTACCGATAGCGCCGACTTTATGTATATTTTCAACACCTAAATGCACGCAACCGGGGCCTATAGACTCGGACAAGCCGTAGTTTGTATCATACTCGTGATTCGGGAACACTTTTTTCCAGCGCTTAATTAAGCTCGGCGGTACGGGTTGCGCACCGATATGCATTAATCTCCACTGAGAAAGGCGATAATCATCAAGATTTATTTTACCGCTGTCAATACTATCAAGTATGTCCTGCGCCCAAGGTACCAACAACCAAACGATAGTTGCCTTTTCTTCTGATGCGCACTGCAAAATCCACTCGGGGCTGACACCACGCAAAATTACTGCTCGCGAGCCCGAAACGAGCGAACCAAACCAGTGCATTTTAGCACCTGTGTGATAAAGCGGCGGGATGCATAAAAACACATCATCCCTCGTTTGTGCGTGGTGGGCTTGCTCAGTAAGGCAAGAGTGGACAAGTGCCTTGTGTGAGTGCAAAATTGCTTTCGGAAAGCCCGTTGTGCCCGAAGAAAAGTAAATAGCAGCATTATCTTCATCGGTTATTTCAACAGGTGGCACAGTGCCCGAGCAATGATAAATCATTTGCGCATAGTTATCGGAAAAATCGGGTGTTTCGCTATCGGTTCCTACAAAGAAAAAGTGCTTTATATTTCCAAGCTTTTCCTTGACCGCCTCGATACGACCCGTAAACTCAGGGCCGAACACCATCATAGAACAGTCAGCCAAATTAGCGCAATATTCTATCTCGCTCGAATCATATCGGTAGTTCATCGGAACTACGATAGCGCCTGTTTTTAAAATACCAAAGTATATCGGCAACCACTCAATACAGTTCATCAAAAGAATTGCAACCTTGTCGCCCCTTTTGATACCACGGGTAAACAAAAGATTTGCAAACCTATTTGCCGATAGATCAAACTGGCGCCAAGTAATACTTCTGCGATATTCCTCGCCTGCGGCGGTTTCGATAAGATTAAACTCACGCCAGGTAATTTCCCTTTCGGGTTGATTTTGGGGCGTTATTTCCACCAATGCATTATCATTAGGATAAAGCCGAGAATTTCTCTCTAAAAACTCAGTGATAGGCATTTTTTAAACCCTTTCCCAAATTATTTTTTAATTACCAAATATTTTAACACATTTTGTCGGTTATTTCAATAATTTATATATATAAATATATAATTATTCACTCAGGCACCGCCCGGGTGTTCAAGACCGTCAAAAAATAAAGCAGTAGACCTTTTGGTCTACTGCTTTATTTGGTGCGAGTGACGGGACTTGAACCCGTACGCCATGAGCACACGCCCCTCAAACGTGCCTGTCTGCCAGTTCCAGCACACTCGCATACAACGCTGATTATTATATCATTAATAATCGGCGTTGTCAACAACAAATTTTAATTTTTTGAAATTTATTTTATGGGTATTAAAAGCGTTTTTGAGCACTTCATTTCGCCTATATCTACACTGTTTATTTCGGAAATTTCTTCGGGAGAACTATTAAACTTTTGAGCAATATCCCATATTTGCTCGCCCTTATCGGCAAAATAAACTATCATCGCACAGTTTTTATTGTTTTTCTTTAAGCAGTCCTTATTTACCGCAATATCATTTACCACGGTCAATTTCGAAATATTATATATGCTCGAATTTACACAAATTTCGGCACAAATTTCAATGTTGCAGTTATCGATAATTGTATAACTTATATTTTTAAGCGATACTGCAGTATTTGCGCGCATTCTGTGTGTTGCTCCGTGGGCGGTAAATTTGCAATCGAAATCTACGCTGCGTTCAATATAAATTGGTGCACCATCACTATCGTATGCCAACATAAATACCGGCATAGTTCCCATTATTGACAGTTCTTCATTATCAAGGCGGCTTGATATTACCTGCGGCTCGCCCCATATATCAATAACTGTACCTACCGAGCCTGAATTTATCTCAATATTTCTTTTGCAAACAAAGCTCTCATTTACAGTTTTAAATATTTTTTCTACCATAATTTCCTTTGATACAACATCTGTTTCATACTTGGTTGAAAATGCATCATATACAACGGGCACCTCATTATTACAGCAAGCCGTTGCGCGAATACGCAGTTTTCCCGACATACTAAAGGTCCTTGCCTCGCCCGTAATTGATGTGCGTGATTTAATTTCAAGACACGCGAGTTCGCAAGAGGTTTCGCACTCGCACTCATCATTAACGCCGTCAATTTCAACTATTGTGCTATATGGCACCGTAGTTCTAAAAGACTGCGGAGATGCTGTTTGCTCGCCACAATAAAGCACAACTACTTTTACTTCACCCTTGACAACAACCTTACCACTGATAATCTTACATTCGGTATTAACAGGCTTTGCATCATACCGCAAAATGTTTTTAACTGATGGCTGACCGTTGCCGAGTTCGAGTTCCTCCTCAATACCGATGCACTTTTCCGCCATACCTATTGGTGTTGTGGCAGGTGCCGTACCGCGATTCAGCACAACACATCCGCCATCGATATCGGTAACTATTTGTGTGCACTGTTTTTTAATAATTTTTGCATTTATGCCTATTGCTCCGTGTATTTCAACGCTTCTGCTGTCGAGCGGGCGGCAGTTCATATACTCTTCCCTAACACTGCACACGGGAATACAGCCCACCGTATCTCCATCAAACTCAAAGGTACGGCTAAACGGCATAATGTACTCGAAACTGCATAGCTCTTTTTTTGCGGTTATGTACATTAAAACTATGCTGATATTACCTTCTACCGACAGTATTTGTCCGTTTATTCCCGCACTTGCAACACGCGGCGTTGCGCGACATTTCAGCACTCTTTCAATCTCAGGATAATATTCGGGCACGGTTATATCAAGTTCAACGCTTTGTTCTGCCGATTGATTAAAAAACTCATTATTGACCGACATTTCTTGTTTTAAAACCTTTAAATCCATTATCAAAACTCCTTTTTAAAAATCGTTAATTTCCCTAAATAATATGCAAAAGAAACAAGCGATATAACCTTTTCGGTTATATCGCTTGTTATGTAATAAAAAAATTATGCGTTTTCCTTTTTAATACCAAAAATCATCCTTAAAATACCGCTTAAAAATTTAGGACTCTTCACCAAAACTATTTTCATAAAGCCGCCTCCAAATCAAAATCTTGAGCATATAACGCCAAGCCAGATAACAGCGACCGCTAAAACGGCAATAACAAAACGGGGCGGCGCGAACGATGCCACTAAAAGTCCAACACCAAAAGCCACCAAATATACATATTTCCGTTTGCTAATGTTACACCGTCTTCTCATACACTGCATCTCCTAAAGCGTTACTGTTAAGCCCTTGTTAATAACAGTATATTTTGAAAGCTTTAAACGGTTACAACTATTTTTTAATTTGCCATTCTTTTAAATCTTTTAGCTCGTTATACAACGAAACATAGCTTGAATGGCGCATTTTACTGATTTTGCCTGCATTTACTGCCTCACAAACAGCGCAACCCTTTTCGCCTGTATGCGAACAACCGGTAAACTTACAAAGCCCTAAATATTCTGAAAATTCGGGGAAATAGTTTTCAAGATTTTCTTTAAAACTAAAATCAGTTTTATCAATTTCGAGCGAAGAAAAACCGGGGGTATCGGCAACATAACCGCCCTTTTCAAGTTCAAAAAGCTGCGTATGGCGAGTTGTATGTCGGCCTCTGCCGAGTTTAAGGCTTACATCCCCCGTAGCAAGTTTAAGATTTGGTAAAACAGAATTAAGCAAGCTCGATTTACCAACACCTGAATTGCCCGTGAACACGGTAATACCATCGGTCAGCTCCGCCTTTAATTCTTCTACTCCGCCATTAGTTTCGGCTGAGGTTACAATAACCTTATAGCCAACCCCCGAGTAGCACTCTACCCACTGGGCGAAATCGCCCAAATCACTTTTATTGAAAACCAATATAGGTTCAATGCCATTGTGCTCACAAATAGCAGTAAGAGTATCAATAATTAAATGATTTGGCGCGGGAGACACAAATGCCGACACAATAACTGCCCTTTTGATATTTGCAACGGGCGGGCGGACAAGCGCGTTTTTTCGGTCGATTATCTGCTTTACAACGCCCTTGCCGCTTTCTAAAATTTCAAACTCAACATTATCTCCCGTAAGCGGCGAAATGCCTTCATTTCTGAAGGCACCTTTCGCTTTACATTCATAAATTACATTATCACAGCTTACATAATAGAAGCCCGAAAGAGCTTTAACAATTAATCCCTGCATTTTTTAACCCGTAATTACTGTGTAATTGCCTGTGGACAAATCAATCTGAATCTTTTGATAAACCATATATTCATCGGCCCATTCGGGTGTTTTAACGCGAATTTCGGCATTAACAGACTGTGCTTTAGCGGTAACGCCCTTGAAAACGACAGTTTTTTGTCCCGCAGTTATAGAGGCAACCTCTTTAACCATTGAGCCATCAACCCACAAAGAAACTGCAGTTACATTATCAGGTATTTCAACCGATACATCGGCAGAATAAACAGTATTACCCGAGCTTATTTGCAAATCAACCTGTGTTCCCTTTTTAACCTGCTTATTCTTTTCATAATTAGGTGTTTGAGAAACTACAAAGCCCTTAGGAACGGTCTCGCCCGGTTTATTATCAACCTCGGTAATATTGCCGATAGTAAGACCCGCTTTTTGAAGCTTATCCTTTGCATCCTTTTCGCTCATACCAACAAGGTTGGGTAAATCTACATTGACTGTGGGAGCACCACTGCTTATATAGAGGATAATCTCACTACCCTCGGGTGCATCACTGCCCGCAACGGGAGAGGTGCCTATTGCAAGACCTGCATCAAGCTTATCATCTTCCTTCGGCTCAATTACAACCTTAAAGCCGTGCACGCTTTCAAGTATCTTTTTAGCGTTAAGCTCGGTCTCGCCCTTAATATCGGGAATCTTTTTCTGCACCTTACCGTTACTTACATAAAGCATAATGGTAGCGCCATTTTTAATGGGACGGTTTTCAGGTATACTCTGGTCATAGACAACGCCTTTTTCATACTCGGCATTGCTTACCCACTCATAGCTTATATTAAATGTGCTTTGCAAATACTCATCCGCCTCAACCTGTTGATAGGTCATACCAATAAATTTAGGACAGTTAATTTCACTGGTTTTTCTAAACAAATTAGGCAAGAAGAATGCGAGCAACGCAATAATTGCAACTACAAATGTTACCGCAACACCCGCAAGAATCGGTATAACGGGCGACTTTGCAGTTTCCTCGCTATCGTTAGCCGCTTCCTCGGTATCGATGAATTTTGTGGGTGAATCATCAACAAAATAGGTAAAATCAAATGTAATTGCGGGGTCTTTTTTAAACTTTTCAAGGTCGCAAAGCATTTCGGAAGAAGATTTATAACGGTTAACTGTATTCTTTTGCATAGCATGCATTGTGATTTGCTCAGCACCAAGCGGTATTGAGCCATTAATCTCGGTGGGAAGCTGCGGTTCACGTTGAAGCTGCATAATCGCTACCGATACGGCATTATCTGCCTGGAATGGCAAACGGCCTGTGAGCATTTCATAAAGAATTACACCAACCGAATATATATCGGTGCGCTCATCCGTTGTTTCTCCCCTTGCCTGCTCGGGACTGATATAATGCACCGAACCTATTGCCTTATCGGTAATAGTTTTTTGCTCACTGCGGGCAAAACGTGCAATGCCAAAGTCGGTAACCTTAATTGTACCATCGGGCAAAAGCATAATGTTTTGCGGTTTTACATCGCGGTGCACAATGCCCCTATCATGCGCGTGTTGGAGACCACGCAAAATTTGTATTGTGTAATAAACGGCATCCTTCCAGCTTAGTGAGCCCTCGCGCTCAATAAACTCTTTAAGCGTGATACCTTCAATATATTCCATTACAATATACTGAATAAGGTCGCCAAAGCTAACATCATAAATCTTTACGATGTTGGGATGCGACAAAAGTGAAATTGCCTTGCTCTCGTTTTTAAAACGGCGCAAAAACTCTTCATTGGTTGCATACTCTTTACGCAAAATTTTAATGGCAACTATGCGGTTTTCTACATTGTCGTATGCCTTGTATACAACCGCCATACCGCCTATACCTAAAATTTCACGAATTTCATAACGTCCATCAAGTCTTTTTCCGACAAATCTATCCATAAAAACACCTGTCCATTTCTATAATTTTTACGAATTACTGAGAAATCAAAGTAACCGTTACATTATCATTACTTAATTTTTCATTGGCTGATTTGATTAATAATTCCGCCGTATCTTCAAGATTATTTTCAGAGAAGATTTGCTGAATTTCTTCATCACTAAGCATATTACTGAGTCCATCAGTACACAGTAAAAGTACCCCATCGCCGATTTGAAGCTCATCAAAATCAACAATTATATCCTCGAGCGTACCAACCGCCCGTGTGATAACGTTTTTCTTTGGATGATTACGCGCTTCCTCCAATGTCAAATGACCACTCTCAATTAAATCTTGTATAACCGAATGGTCGCGCGTTATCTGCGTTATGCCATCCTTCTTTAAAAGATATGCTCTGCTATCTCCCACATGGGCGATATAAGCAACGCCCCCATGTACAAGTGCGGCAACAACTGTTGTGCCCATGCCCTTATATTCTTCCACCTTGTTAGAAGAAGAAAAAATCTCCAAATTTGCAGAAGATATAGCTGTACGTAGCATATTTTCAACCGATACCGCAGTTAAGTTTGGACTATATGATTTTATAACAAAATCTGTAATAATTTCGGTAGCCATTTTGCTTGCAACATTGCCCGCATTGGCGCCGCCCATACCATCGCACACAACCGATAAAACTGAGTTTTCGGCCAAAACGGTATTTTTAAAAGCGTCCTGATTACTTGTTCTCACTATACCGACATCGGTAGCACCGTAAATTTTCACTATTCTTCCTCCCTCTTTACTGCTCGGCGGCGCAGCTGACCGCACGAAGCATTAATATCCGCACCTAATGTGCGGCGGACCGTTGCGGTTATTCCCCTATCGTTTAGCAATTTTGCAAAACGACAAATGTTTTCCTCCGTGGCCCTTTTAAAATCGTTTTCTTCAACGGGGTTTACAGGTATTAGATTTACATGGCTCATAATACCTTTTAATATTTTTGATAACTCATCAGCATTTTTTATCGAATCGTTAACCCCGTTTATCAGTGCATATTCGAAGGAAATTCTCCTACCCGTAATGCCCTGATAATATTTACAAGCTTTAAGCAGCTCATTAATATCCCATTTTTTATTTACCTTCATTATACTGCTGCGCGTTTCATTATTTGATGCGTGCAGTGAAATAGACAACGTAATCGGTAAATTAAGCTCCGCTAATTTATAAATTCCCGTAACAACGCCCGAAGTTGATAAAGATATATGTCTTAGCCCTATATTAAGCCCTTCGGTGTCTGATACGAGATTTAAAAACCGCACTGAATTATCAAAATTATCAAGCGGCTCGCCCATACCCATCATAACCACATTAGACACCCTAACACCGTTATCTTTTGCCGCAAAATGTATTTGCGCGAGCATCTCGGATGCGGTTAAATCGCGGTATAAACCACCAAGTCCCGAAGCACAAAAGCTGCACCCCATACGGCAACCAACCTGCGTTGAAATGCATACTGTATATCCGTGTTTGTACTGCATAAAAACCGATTCTATAAACTCGCCGTCATGCAATTCATACAAGTATTTTACAGTGCCATCAATTTTTGAAACTAATCTTTGCACGGGTTTTACTGTGGCTATATAGCATTTTTCTGCCAACTGTTCCCGAAGCTTCTTTGGAACGTTTGTCATTTCATCAAAGCACGTAATACCCGAGCGCAACCATTTAAATATTTGCTCAGCGCGATATTTTGGCTCACCGAGAGTAGCAAAAAATTCTTTTATCTCATCCAAATACAATGATGCTATATCAAGTTTTGACAAAATATCACCTCTTTAAGAGCAGTGCCGTAAAGAATCCATCGGTATTATCTATATGCGGCATAAATGTATGCATATATTTAAGCTCGAACTCAGGATGTTTTTGAAGAAACGCTTCTACCTGCTTTTCGTTTTCGTTTTGTCGCAAAGTACAGGTGGAATAGACAATTCTACCGCCGCTTTTTAAATATTTAACCGCGTTTTCTAAAATTTCCGACTGTATTTTTTCTAAATCGGAAAAAGAAGCAATTTCTTTATATTTTATATCGGGCTTGCGCCTAATAATGCCAAGTCCCGAGCACGGAACATCACAAAGCACGGCATCAAACAAGCCTATTTCACTATTGTAAGCGGTGGCATCATTGGTTTTAGTTTTGATTATATCAATACCGAGGCGTTTAGCACCCGAGCTTATCAAATTAGTCCTTTTTTCGTACAAATCACAAGACAATATCTCGCCCGAGTTTTGCATAAGTATAGCCAAAGCAAAGCTCTTGCCGCCGGGCGCTGCGCATATATCGAGAACACGCTCGCCTTTTTGTGCCCCGAGTATTTGTGCGCATTTTTGCGAGCTTAAATCTTGAACATAAAAAAGCCCTTTTTTATATAATTCGCTGGTTTCAATTTGAAAGCCGTCTAAAAGCCGTACTGCGCCCGTTTGCTCGGTCTTTTCGGCTTTAACGCCAATTTTCTCAAGCTCGCCCAAAAACTCCTCTACGCCAATTTTTAGCGTGTTTACCCTCAAATAAATTGGTGTGGGTTTGAGTGTCTCGGAAAGTAAACTAACGGTATCTTCTAATGAATAATCGTTAATAAAGCTCTCGACAATCCACTCGGGCACCGAAAAACGAACGCTTAAATCCTTTACCGAATTGCCATCGGGAATAAGCTTTTCCTGACGAGTGCTTGCGCGAAGCACCGCATTTACAAACCCTGCATTATGCCGTTTTTTAGATGCTTTTATTATCTTAACCGCTTCGTTAACGGCGGCAGAATCGGGAACCTTATCCATAAACATTATTTGATAAAGGCCCACACGCAGTACCTCTTTTGTAAAACTATCAACCTTGCTAAGCGGCGTTTTAATTAAGGTGCCGAGCACATAATCAAGTGTGATTTTGCGATCCAACACGCCATAAAACAAGGCCGTTGTAAACTGTTTATCGGCAGTTGATAATTCCGAATTTTTTAAAATGTTATTAAGGGTAATATTTGAGTATGCAAGGTCGTTATTTACTTTAAGAAGCGCATCTATTGCAACTTTTCTTGATGACTGCATACCCTTTCTCCTTTATTGTATTTTAATACCTGTTTCTATTTTTTTGCCCATAAGCCATTGCTTTACATCCATTCGCTTTGAGCCCTCAAGTTGAATATCGAGTAATTTAACCGAGGTGTTATCGCCGCAAGCAATAACCAATTCCCCGTCCGATTTTATAACGGTAGCGGGTGCGGCATTTGTGCTGCCGCCAATTTCGGTTTTATACACCTTTAACCGCCTGTCGCCAAACATAAAGTAAGCGGTAGGCCAAGAATAAAATCCACGAACTAAATTGTGTATATCGCTTGCCGTTTTAGAAAAATCTATATACGCCATTTCCTTTTTTATCATCGGCGCATAGGTGGCCTCGTTTTCGTTTTGCTTTGTGAAAGTGGCGGTGCCGTTTTCGATTTTACCTAACGTTTCACAAATAAGCTCTGCCGCCGTTTCGGTTAACTTTTCGTACAACTCATCCGCGGTTTCATTGGGTAATATGGGCACTTTTTTAATATCTATTATATCGCCCGTATCAACGCCCTCATCCATACGCTGAACGGTTATGCCCGTTTCCTTTTCGCCATATACGATAGACCACTGTATCGGGGCCGAGCCGCGATATTTAGGCAGTATGGATGCGTGGCCGTTTATGCAGCCAAAGCGCGGTAAATCTAATATGTTTTTGGGTAAAATTTTACCATAAGCCACAACAACTATAATATCGGGGTTGAGTTCTTTTAAAATCTCATAAGCCTCATTTGTTTTAAGCGTTGTTGGCTGATATACCGGTATTCCGTTTTCTTTTGCGCACACCTTTACGGGTGGCGGGGTTAAAATTTGTTTTCTGCCAACGGGTTTATCGGGTTGTGTAAACACACCCACTATTTCGTGTTTTGAATTTAATAAAGCTTTTAATGTTCCCACCGCAATATCGGGGGTACCCATAAAAACAATACGCATAAAGTAATTCCCCTTTATTGTTCCTTTATTGCTCTATCTAAAAACAGTATTCCGTCAAGATGGTCTATTTCGTGGCAAAGAGCTCTGGCTTTAAGGCCCTCGCCTTCAACTATGATTTTATTGCCGTGGCGGTCCTGCGCTCTAACTTTAACCTTCATCGGTCGCTTTGTGGTTTTATAGTTACCGGGGACCGACAAACAGCCTTCGCTTTCGTACTGTACGCCCTCTTTTTCTATTATAACGGGGTTAACAAGCTCGATAATGCCATCGCCTACATCAATAATGCAATATCGGCGCAAAACGCCTATTTGCGGGGCGGCAAGTCCACAGCCCTCGGCTTCGTACATTGTATCTCGCATATCATCAAGCGTTTGGGCCAAACGCTCATCAAAATTAAGCACTGTACGGGAAATCTTTTTAAGTGCGGGGTCCCCGTATTTTAAAATATTTCTTGTTGCCATTTCAGACTCCTTATATTAACACTTCAGGATTAATATCTATCAAAACCGAAGCATCGTTTACCATTTTAAAATCGGCACTACGGCGCAAAAGCTCACGCGTGCGTTTATTATTCTTACATTTAATTATAATTCTATAGCGGTATTTGTTGTTTACCTTAGCAACCGCCGCAGGTGTTGGGCCAAGAACTATAATTTTTACATCATTATATTCATCCGCAACGAGTTTTTTGAGATTATCTAAAAACCGAAATGCCGTGTCGTGTGCCGACTGCTGCGATAAAGACTGGGCGGACACCGTTACCAAATCGCAAAACGGCGGATATATATGCGCTTTACGGATTAAAATTTCTTCGTTATAAAATGCCTCGTAATCTTGCGACTGTGAAAGCGGTATTATTGTATTATCGGGGTCAAGGGTTTGTATAATTGCCTTACCCATATCATCCCCTCTACCCGCACGGCCTATAACCTGTGTGAGCAGCGAAAAGGTACGCTCAGCGCTTCTGTAATCTTCGCTATTCATACTTCTTTCAGCACCAAGCACACCAACAACCGTAACCCTTGGAAAATCAAGTCCCTTTGCTACCATTTGTGTACCAAGCATTATATCGTACTTACCGTCGGCAAAATCGCCAAGATACTGTGAATATGAATTTTTTGTGGTAGTTGTATCGGCATCAAGGCGCAAAATTGAAGCTGACGGGAACAGCATTTTAAGTTCTTCCTCAACCTTTTGTGTGCCCATACCCGAAAATTTGATATGAGTTTCGCTGCATTCTGGGCATTTATCAAAAATCGGCTCGGAATATCCGCAGCAATGACACATAAGGCGGCGGTTAGCCGAATGATATGTGAGCGTTATACTGCAATTAGGGCAGGTAGCTACATATCCACACGATGGGCAAGATATATAGGTATTATGCCCACGGCGGTTAAGCAATACTATCGCTTGTTTACTTGCCTTTAAAGCCGCTTCTATTTCATCATACAACACGCCGCTGATAGCGCCCGAATTGCCGTTTTGCATCTCATTTCGCATATCAACAATTTCGGTTTCGGGTAAAACGGCGTTGCCGTATCTGTGCTCCAACTTACACAGCGTATATTTGCCTGCCTTGGCGGCAGTATAAGTTTCAACCGAGGGTGTGGCGGATGCCATCAAAAACAAACAATTATGATATTTTGCACGGAAGCGTGATACATTTCTTGCGTGAAAACGTGGGGACTGCTCCGATTTATAGGTATGCTCCTGTTCCTCATCCATAATAACAAGGCCTAAATTATCAAACGGAGCAAATATGGCCGAACGCGTGCCTATGGCAATTTTTGCCTTGCCCTCTTTAATGCGTTTCCACTCATCCATACGTTGTCCAAGCGACATTGCACTATGAAAAACTGCAATTTTATCGCCATAACGACTACTGAAAATCGCAACGGTTTGGGGTGTTAAAGAAATTTCGGGCACCATAATTATAACGCCCTTGCCCGCCGCTATAACCTTATCAGCGAGGGACAAAAACACCTGCGTTTTACCGCTACCCGTAACACCATACAGTAATGCTGTATTAAAACTATCAAGCTTTTTAGACAATTCACTGTAAACTGCATTTTGCTCATCGGTCAATGTAATTTTCGTAGGAACAACCTTTGTATAAGCATTTTGCGGCTTGCGGTAGACAGTTTGCTCATAAAACTCGGCAACACCTTTTGTAACCAAGGCGTTTATAACCGATACCGATACGCCCGTAAAATACTGCAGTTCTTTAATACTCGTACCGCCCGTTTCAAGCAGTACATTTGCTATTTCCTTTTGCCTTTGGGACAAAAGCGAAAAGGCATTTTCGGGCAAATTTTCCTTTATGCGCACCGATTTAAGCGTTGCATCATTCATACGGCGCAACGCGTTGGTGTTTTTAATAATCGCGTTTTTCTTTATAAGCTTATTTAAAATTTTGGAATCTTTTAAATCGCACTCGCGGTAAAGCTTCTCCGCCGATATTTCGGCCGCGCAGTTTTTAATATAGTCATACACAGCGGCTTCATCGGTATCGAGCATTGAAATATCGGAAAACTCGGGGTTAACAGAAAAAGCATCTACAAGCTTTAAGGTAACGCCGGTTGGTAACACTGTGTTTACTGCATCAAAATAGGTGCAAAACAATGATTCGTGCAACCACTGACAAAGTTTTAGCATTTCATCATTAAGAACAGGAGTTTCATCAACTATGCGGCGTATTTCCTTAAGTGATGTAGGATGTTCTTTTTCTTCTAAAGACAAAATTAGACCTTGTCTTTCCGAGTTACCTTTACCAAAAGGCACAATAACCCTAAGCCCTGCACGGCAAGTATTCTCCGCCCACTCGGGCACAAGATAGTCGTACGGCTTATCAAAGCTATATGCGGTTTTTTCAAGAACAACGCTCGCTACCACACGTGTGCCCACTTAAAATGCCTCCAAAAAATTAGTCGATATTACTTGCGAGTTTATCGATAGCAATGCTAACGGGCTTTTCAACAATAATTTCGCCCTTTTCGCTTGCTTCGCCCGAAATTTCACGGGCAATATCTGCAACCTCAAGAACTAATCTGTAACGGTTGTCGTAACTTTCAATAAGTTTACCAATTGCAGGATTTAACATTTTTCAAGCACCTCATCAATAAATTTTTTATTCTTTTCTATATGTAATCTTTCACAAAGAATTACTGACAATAAATCTTCGGTGGCTTCTTCGAGCTTATCGTTGATAACTATGTAATCATAGTTATATGCGCACTTTATCTCGCGTATAGCTTCATTGAGGCGTTTTGCTACGAGTTCTTCAGACTCTGTACCTCTATTACTAAGCCGATTTTTAAGCACCTCAAAGGATGGCGGCATAATAAATATGCTGATAGCCTCCGGCATTTTTTGTTTAACTTGCTTAGCACCATTAACATCAATTTCAACTATCATATCGCCACCGTTTGCCAAGCACTCTTCAACAGGACCACGCGGTGTGCCGTAATAGTTGCCAACAAACACATTATGCTCTAAAAACATATCGCGGGCTAACTGCTCCTCAAACTCCGCGCGAGATATAAAGTGATATTTTTCGCCCTCAACCTCACCCACACGCATATCGCGTGTAATACTGGAAATTGAAAGTTTGATTTCGGGATGGCGCTCAAGCGCTTTTTTAAGAATTGTATCCTTACCCGAGCCGGAAGGTCCCGATAATATAAAGAGATTTCCCTTATTCATCGTCTTCCTCCTCGTTTTCAAGTT
Organism: Oscillospiraceae bacterium; assembly: GCA_015066405.1. Taxonomy (GTDB): domain Bacteria; phylum Bacillota; class Clostridia; order Oscillospirales; family Acutalibacteraceae; genus SIG565. The sequence goes on along the minus strand of SVOM01000016.1, from coordinate 16,037 downwards.
CTTCTTCCTCATTCAGTCGGTTAGCGACGGTTTCGGTTTGAAGATATGTAAGAATTATATGGTCGCTATCGGTAAATATAACCGCGCGAGTACGTCTGCCGTGTGTGGCATCAATAAGTGTGCCGCGCTCCTTAGCCTCCTGAATAATACGCTTAATGGGAGCCGATTCGGGACTTACTATCGCTACCATACGGTTGGCCGACACCATATTACCAAAACCTATGTTTACAAGTTTCATAATGCCTCTCCTTACTCGATATTCTGCAACTGTTCTCTGATTTTTTCGATATCAGATTTTGTATCAACAACCCTTTGCAGAATGTCAGCATCCTGCGCCTTGGAACCTATTGTATTGGTTTCCCTATTCATTTCTTGAACAATAAAATCAAGCTTTCGGCCTATGCTTTCGTTAAGCTCAAACATATTTTTTAGCTGTGCTATATGAGAACGAAGGCGTACCGTCTCCTCATCAACTGCTACCTTATCGGCAAAAATGGCAGTTTCGGTAATAATACGCTGTTCATCAAACTGTGCGCCCGATAATAATTCCTTGATTTTTGCTTCAAGGCGCTCTCTATAAGCCTTTACAGTTTCGGGGGAACGCTGCTCAATATATGCAACGCGTTCGAGTATCGCATCGAGTTTTGATAATATATCGTTTTTAAGTCTTTCGCCCTCGGTTTCACGCATAGCAATAAACTCGTTAAGGGCAATCTCAGCCGCTTCCATAACAGCGGCGGTAACCGTTTCCTCATCAGCTACCTGTCGCTTTAGCGATAAAACATCACTGTGGGCAGCTAAAACCGATGTAGTTACATCGTTTTTAATTTTATGTTTTTTGGAAAGTGTTTTATAGGCATCAACAAAAGCCCTTGCTACATCTTCGTTTATTTCAACCACTGTTGCCGCGCCCGCTTTATTATCAACCGACACATAAATTTCTACCTTACCGCGCGAAATTTTTGCACCGCAAAAGCTTTTAAGTTTTTCTTCTAAAAAGTTATAGCTTCTCGGCACCTTGGCTGAGAATTCAAAATATCTATGATTTACCGACTTTACTTCGACAGTAACTTCCAAGTTTTCGTATGTAACCTGTCCCCTGCCGAAACCCGTCATACTTCTTACCATAAATGGCACTCTCCTTTAGATACAGCAATCCACAATAATTCATTATATTTTACCAAATTATATATATATATGTCAACCTTTGACGTGAAGTTGTAACTATTTTTAACCATTTAATTTTTAAAAAAACATCTTGACAAAGCACCGGAATTATCATATAATTGTTCTTGCTGTGATGCTGCTATGGCTCAGGTGGTAGAGCACGTCCTTGGTAAGGACGAGGTCACCGGTTCAAATCCGGTTAGCAGCTCCAAAAAATTCCTGTTCTTCGGAACAGGAATTTTTTTATCCAAGCCGACAGGCTTGGCATATCATCACGACGTAGTCGTGTATATCATCGCCGTAGGCGTATATCATCACACGAAGTGTGTATTTCTGTCGACTTGATGATATACAATGCTCTGCATTGATTTGTTACCGCTTTTATGCTATAATACACCTACAATAAATGCAAGGTGTGATTAATTATGGATTTTACAAAACTAAAAAATTGTTTGGATGAAATTCTTGCTAAGAGCAACACCCCGAGTGTTGACTGCATTGTATATAAAAACCACGAAAAAGTTTTTCGTTATTTTGCAGGGCTCAGCGATATAGAAAGCAACAAAGCAATGTGCGGCAACGAGCTTTATTTTATTTTTTCTATGACTAAAATGCTCACCTGTACAGCGGCTTTACAGTTGTTTGAGCAGGGTGCTTTTTCTATGGAAGATAAACTCTCGAAATTCTTGCCCGAATTTGAAAGAATGAAAGTAACTTCAGATGAACTTGATACCGATGCGGCCGCTAAAATAACCACCGGTGCATCTTTAGGAGAATCTTCCACGGTAAACAAAAACGGATATGCCAAAAATCCGATAAAAATCATTGACTTATTTACTATGCGCGCGGGCTTTGATTACAATTTAAGTGATGATAGCATTAAAAACGCGTTGGCTTCCGGCAAAACGAGTACGTTAGATTTGGCAAAGGCCCTTTCACACAAAGTTTTGGGATTTGAGCCTGGCACAAGGTTTAGATACAGCTTGTGCCACGATATATTAGGTGCTTTGGTTGAAATTTGGTCAGGCAAAAAGCTTGGCGATTATATGGCTGAAAACATCTTCGAGCCACTCGGTATGAGCAGCACCTTCTTCCCCATTGCGAACGACAAAGAAAAACTATCAAGAATGGCAACGCGATATACCCGCGATGAAAATAACCATCTGCAAAAATTGCCCGCTGAATGTATATTCAATTTGTCGGTTGATTATCAAAGCGGTGGCGCGGGTCTTATTTCCTGCACCGAAGATTATGCCATATTTCTTGATGCGTTGTCCTGTGGTGGCGTTGGCAAAAATGGCTATCGTATTTTAAGCGAAAAAACCGTTAATCTTATGAAAACAAACTATTTATGCGGCCAGGCACTTGAAGACTTTAATAAATTAAGAAAAGGCTACGGCTATGGATTGGGTGTTCGCACCCATATAGATAAAACACAAAGCGGTTCTCTTAGTCCCATAGGAGAATTCGGTTGGGACGGTGCCGCAGGTGCTTTTTCGATGGTTGATACCGACAACAAAATTTCGCTCACCTATTTCCAACATTGTCATAATTGGGACGTTGAAATGCAAACAAAAATACGAAACGCATTATATTCTTGTCTGACTTGACAGTTCTATTAATCCCGCCCACTTAAAGTGGCGGGATTTTATTTTTTCACATTCAGCATTACCTGAAATACCGTTTTTTAGAGTTTGTTAGAAGATAATCAAGTAATTGGTATGCGGTAATTCGGCATTGCTTTTTCATAGCTTTCGTACTATAATTAAATTATAGGTGGTGTTATTTTGGAAATTAGACTTTTAAGCCCCGTAAACAATGCGGTCATAGAAATTATTCCGGCTTTGCAAAACGAAATACTTGCTTCTTTGCCCTCGGGCGACACAGTTTTAGAAAACAGCTTTAACTGGCGCGCACCTGTGGCTTCCGATAAAGAAAACACTACACCCCGTTATATTAATTTTTGTTGGGGGCTTGACGGCGAGCTTGCAAATTTGTTTTCAATACAACTGTATATTGCCGATAATGCCGAATTTGATAATGCCGAAAAGCATATTATAAATCCCGCAGAGGCGTTTTTATCACTCAATAATTTTAAGCGCGATACCGTTTATTTTTGGAAGATGGTGGCACATGACATTGATGGACCGATTTGCGAGTCTGCAGTTAACACCTTTAAAACAGGTGCCGCTTTACCGCAATGGTACAAAGTGTCGGGTGTTACAAATCTTCGAGATGTTGGCGGTTGGAAAACAGAGAACAACAAAACCATTAAAGAGGGTTTGGCGTTTCGTGGCTCGGAAATAGGTTTCGCCGGGGATGACTGCCTTGCCGTAAGTTTTTTCAAAAATAAACTCGGCATTAAAACCGAACTTGATTTGCGGTTCGAAGATGAAATAACGCCGTTCAACAAAAGAATCAGCGGTGCCGATTACTATATTTTTAATATTCTTGCTTATGGTGCAATAGACACCGATGAACAAAAGGAAAAATATCGCGATATTTTTAAAATTCTTGCAAATCCCGACAGTTACCCCGTTTATCTTCACTGTGTTGCGGGCGCTGATAGGACAGGCACAGTGGTGGCACTGCTCAAAGCTTTGCTTGGAGTTTCTCCCGATGACATTGCAACCGACTATGAGCTTACCACAATGTGTCCATTCGGTGCGCGTTCACGTTGCCAAGAAGCATACCACTCTTTTACCGAGTTCTTGCTTTCATACGGCGACACATTAAAATCGGGTGCGGAAAATTATTTATTGTCCTGCGGTGTTACTAAAACCGAACTACAAAACATTAAAAAAATATTTATTGCATAAAAAAATCGCTCAACTTTCGTTGAGCGATTTTTAATTATTCTTCAGTTGTTACTTCTTCCGTAACTTCCTCGGTAGTTTCTTCAGTGGCTTCTTCGGGAAGCAGTGCACGAATTGAAAGACTTACGCGTTTTTTCTCATCATCAATAGCAATAATCTTTGCCTCAACCTCTTGACCAACCTTAAGTTCATCCTGCGGTTTAGCAACGTGCTTATTAGCGATTTGAGAAATGTGTATAAGACCATCAACGCCGGGGATGATTCTTGCAAATGCACCATAAGCGGTTAAGCTAACGATAGTAACCTTTGCAACCGAATCAACAGCATAGGTGTTGTTGAAAATGGTCCAGGGATTTTCCTCTTCCTTTTTATAACCTAAAGAAATCTTTTTCTTTTCGGTATCAAGGTCCTTAACGTAAACCTCAACAGTATCGCCTACGAGAACAACCTCGGAGGGATTCTTAATTCTCTGCCAAGAAAGCTCAGAGATATGAATCATACCATCTACGCCGCCGATATCTACAAATGCGCCGTAGCTTGTAAGAGATTTAACAGTACCTGTGAATCTATCGCCGATAGCGATGGTTTCCCAAATCTTTGACTGAGCAGCCTTTCTTTCCTCGCGAAGAACTACGCGAATAGAACCGATTGCTCTACGGCCACGGCCGATTTCAATGATTTTGAAAGATACTTCTTTACCTTTAAGTTCTTCAAGAGATTCGCCGCGAGTAGCCGTTGCTTGCGAAGCAGGGATAAACACTCTAACACCGAAAGCAGTGGCAACAACGCCGCCCTTTATAACATCCTTAACGGTTCCGGTGATAACCTCACCCGAATCTTTAGCAGCAACTATTTTATCCCAGCCGGCAATCGCATCAAAACGGCGCTTTGAGAGCATTGCTGTTCCTTCCTGGTCGTTAATGCGCATAATTATTAAATTAAGCTCATCGCCAACCTTAACCTCCTCTACGAGATTAACATTTGAATCAAAGGAATACTCATCCGCAGATATGTAACCTGTAAGACCTCTACCGAAGTCTACCTGAATTTCTGAGGGTGATACGGCAAGAACTATACCGACAACCTTCTGATCACTTGTTAAATTGTTGAGGGATGCTTCGAATGCTTCCTCATCCGTCATTTCGTCAAAACTTTTTTGAACAGTATTAATTTCCTCCATCTGTTCGTCTTCCGGTTTTAAAATTTCCGACATGGTTTTTATAGCCTCCTTTATTATGCGAGCAGGTGTAGATGCACCCGCCACGACTCCTATGCTTTTAGCATTTTTAAACCAAACTGCCTTAAGTTCATCAGCCGTTTCGATTAAAAATGTTTTTTCGCAATTAGCGGCACAAACACTAAAAAGTTTTGATGTGTTTGAGCTGTGCCTACCGCCGATGACAATCATAACGTCATTAACGCGGGAAAGCTCGTCCGCCTCTTGCTGTCGCAAAGCAGTCGCATTACATATTGTATCAAAAACTATCGCATTTGTACACACTTTTTTTAAAAAAATGCAACATTTTTTGAAGATTTTTTCGTTAAAAGTGGTTTGTGAAACCACTGTAACGGCATTTTCGGTCAAAAAAGGATGTTTTTCCAACAAATTCGACAGTTCTGCCTCATCAGAAAATGTAAAAACGGGGGTTGTGGCATTTCCAATAATGCCTATAACCTCACTGTGTTCTTTGTCCCCTGCTATTAAAATTGCGTGGCCTTTACTTGATGCCTCACTCACGATTTTGTGAATTTTAGAAACGAATGGACAGGTTGCATCCACAACATTTATATTATTCTCTTTTGCGTTTTCAAGGCAGGCGCGCGGCACACCGTGGGAGCGTATAACCAAGGTTTCATCAGGTTTTGTATCAAGCGGATTATCAACCGTTCTGACACCTCGTTCTTTAAGTTCGCCAACTAATTGCGGATTATGTATTATAGGTCCTAAAGTGCACACCTTTTTGTTTTCATCCAGCAGTTCATACACTGTATTTACTGCCCTATTTACACCAAAGCAGAAGCCTGCGGTTTTTGCCAATGTTATTTTCAAATTTTTGTCTCCCAAAGATTAGTGATGTTTTCCATAATATTTCCCGTAACTCGCTTTATCTCGGTTTTGGAAATTTTCTCGCTTTTTGTAAAGCCTTCGCCGTTTATCAGATGCCCTATTCTTACCGACACCTTTTTAAACAAAATCGGTTTTTTGGAATACCTGATGGCCACGGGAAGAATATCAGCACCGGTATTAATCGCCAACATAGCAGCCCCCGCTTTTGCTCTGCCTGGTGTACCCATAGGGTTACGCGTGCCTTCGGGGAATATGCCGAGTACACCGCCTTTTTTTAGTATTTCTTCGGCGTGTTTTACGGCAGATACATCACCCGCTCCACGATTCACGGGGAAGGCGCCGACCTTTTTAAAAAGCCAACCAAGAGGTTTGAACTTAAAAAGCTCTTTTTTTGCCATAAAATTAATTTGGTAGGGGCACATAACAGCTAAAAGCACCACATCAAGAAATGACTGATGATTACAGCAAAGCATAAAATTGCCATTCTCATTTGGTATGTTTTCAATCCCCACAACCTCATACTTAAAGAGCAGTCGTACAATAGGTTTTAAAATAGTAATAATTGTTTTATAAAAGCGGCTCATTACATTTTTTCCTTAATAATATTGTATAAAGTATCAACCGACTGGTTAAAATCAAGGTCGGATGTATCAACTATAACCGAATCTTCTGCCGGTTTAAGCGGTGCGATAGCACGGTTAGAGTCATTATAATCACGCACCTTCATATCATCGAGCACTTCCTCAAAGGTGGCGGCACTGCCACGCTCTTTAAGCTCTAAAAAGCGGCGGTTGGCCCTGGTTTCAACCGATGCTGTAAGGAATATTTTAACGGTGGCATCCGGTAAAACCACAGTGCCTATATCTCGGCCATCCATAATTACATTGTTTTCTCTTGCTAATTTTCGTTGCATTTCAAGCAAAAATGCACGAACAGGCGGTTTTGCCGATACAGCCGACGCCATCATAGAAGCGTCGGGTGTGCGAATAAGTGTTGATACATCCTCGCCGTTTAAAAACACCCTTTGCTCGCCATCGATAAACTTAATATCGATTTTTACGTTTTCGAGTTCTGCTAATATATCACACTCGAGCTTTGTATCAAAGCCGCCGCGCAAAAATTTAAGACCTATAGCGCGGTAGAGAGCCCCCGTATCTACATAAATAAATCCGAGTTTTTTTGCCAACTGTTTGGAAATTGTGCTTTTGCCGGCACCTGCCGGTCCATCAATTGCTACAGAAATCATACTATACTACCTCCTGCTAAATTTCCTGTTGAAAATGCTATTTGTAAATTAAATCCGCCCGTATAGGCATCAACATCTATTATTTCCCCCGCAAAATAAAGTCCTCTTATTAATTTTGACTCCATATTTGACGGGTTAATTTCTTTAACCGATATGCCTCCGCTTGTTATTATTGCTTCCTCAATATCGCAAAAAGCAGTGGGATGAAGGGTAAATTCCTTTAAAATTTTGCAAAGCTCTAAGCGTTGCTCTTTTGTTATTTGGTTTACCTTTGTATCGTTTTTGATTCCGCTTAAATTAACTATTACCGATATTAACTTTTGCGGCAAAAGCTTATCGAGTGCATTGCCAAAATTTTTATTTGTATTTTCCGCAAAATCGCGCTGCAAGCGTTTATCGAGTTGCTCATAGGTTAGCCCCGGTTTTAAATCAATTTTTAAAACATAAGGGGTTTTACCCATTTTTCGCATATGTGCCGATGCACTTAGCACCAACGGCCCCGATACGCCAAAATGCGTGAAAAGCATTTCTCCGGGTTCTGAGAATACCGGTTTTTTCTTGCCCTCTTCAAAAACCGATAAGGTAACGTTTTTTAAACTAAGCCCCGAAAGATACGAGCAAAAGCCCTCATGTGTTTTAAGCGGCACTAATGATGGTAAAATATCGGTAACTGTGTGTCCGAGTTTTTTGGCTAAAATATAACCATCTCCGCTTGAACCGGTAGCCGAATAAGATTTACCGCCCGTAGCAATTATTACGGCATCAGCCGAAAACTGTCTGCCATCCTCCAAAGCAACACCTTTTACAGTATTGTCGGTGGTTACTATATCAACCACTCTACCGCAAACTATTTTTGCGCCGCTTTTTTTAGTGGCATTCCATAAAGCATCAACTATATCCACGGCCCTATCGGACACGGGAAACACCCTTGCCCCGCGCTCTGTTTTGAGTTTTACACCCTGTTGTTCAAAAAAAGCCATAGTATCGGCCGCGCTAAAGCCTGAAAATGCCGAATATAAAAACCTTCCGTTTTTAGTCATATTGGCGATAAGTGTATCTAAATCGCAGTTATTTGTAACATTACATCTGCCTTTACCTGTTATGAGCAGCTTGCGGGCGGGTTTTTGGTTTTTTTCAATAACCGTAACGTTATGTCCGTTTTGTGCAGCCCTTACAGCCGCCATAAGTCCTGCGGCACCGCCGCCAATAACCAAAATATTTTTCAACCCACTCACCACCCTTTCAAGTATATCTAATATATTTTAATACAAAGTTAACGAAAAGTAAAGAAAAACCGATGCTTTCGCATCGGTTTTAATGTTTTTATTTTGCGTAATCAACCGCTCTATTCTCACGAATAAGATTTACCTTAATCTGACCGGGATATTCAAGCTCATTTTCAATACGCTGAGCAATATCGTGAGCTATAAGCACCATTTGGTCATCACTGATAACCTCGGGCTTAACGATAATACGCACCTCTCTACCAGCCTGAATAGCATAAGAACGTTCAACGCCGTTAAAGGAATTGGCGATTTCCTCAAGTTTTTCAAGACGTTTGATGTAGTTCTCAATATTCTCTCTGCGAGCTCCCGGGCGAGAAGCCGAGATAGCATCGGCCGCCTGTACTATGCAAGCAATAACCGTTTTTGCCTCGATTTCGCCGTGATGAGCGTGGATAGCGTGGATAACATCCTCGTTTTCCTTGTATTTTTTAGCAGCCTCAACACCGAGTTGGATGTGTGAGCCCTCTTGCTCGTGGTCAAGCGCCTTACCAATATCGTGAAGCAAGCCTGCACGCTTTGCCAAGGTTACGTTTGCGCCGATTTCAGCCGCAATAAGACCTGATAAGTGGCAAACCTCCAACGAATGATTAAGCACACTTTGACCATAGCTTGTGCGGTATTTAAGTTTACCGATAAGCTTAATAAGCTCGGGATGCAGGTTATGAATACCTGCTTCGAGCATTGCACGCTCGCCCTCCTGCTTGATAGTAGCGTTAACCTCGGCGGTTGCCTTGTTAATCATCTCTTCGATTCTTGCAGGATGGATACGACCATCTACAATAAGCTTTTCAAGTGTTAAACGCGCAATTTCGCGGCGAACGGGGTCAAAGCACGAAACAGTAATGGCTTCGGGGGTATCATCAATAATAAGGTCGGCACCCGTTGCAGTTTCAAGCGCACGAATATTACGACCTTCTCTACCGATAATACGGCCTTTCATTTCGTCATTTGGCAATGCCACAACCGAAACGGTAATTTCGGAAGTATGGTCAGCCGCACAACGCTGAATAGCATGACCGAGAATTTCTCGAGCCATTTTGTCAGCCTCTTCTTTTGTGTGTTTTTCAAACTCAAGAATTCTAACTGCTTTTTCGTGATTCAACTCACCATCAAGCATACTGAGTAAAAAGTCTTTTGCTTCTTGCTTGGTAAAACCTGAGATTTTTTCAAGCATTTCAATTTGACTTTTCTTGATTCTCTCGCACTCATCGATTTTATCTTCAATTTCTTTGGCTTTGAGTGCTAATTTTTCTTCTTTTGCTTCTAAATTTTCAATCTTTTTATCAAGAGATTCTTCTTTTTGCTGTAAACGATGTTCACTGCGCTGTACATCACTGCGGCGCTCTTTGATATCGCGCTCAGCTTCCTGTCTTAACTGATAAACCTCATCCTTAGCTTCAATAAGAATTTCCTTTTTCTTGGTTTCAGCATTTTTTATGGCATCACCTAAAATACGGCGTGCCTCATCTTTTGCAGTACCGAGTTCGGTACGGTCGGCCTTTTGCCTATATGCAGAGCCAACAAAAAAACCAATAACGCCTAATACTACGGCGATAGCTGCACCAATGATATAGGGCATCATATACAATGCACCTCCTTATATAATATTACGGCTTAAAGCGGGGCCGTATTTACCCGGATAAATAAGTTTGCATTTACTGCCGTCGCCAAACCGTGCAGTAAAAACAAACGATACTTTCATCCTTAACATTTTACCACTACATTTATTATGTGTCAAGCCGAATATACAACAAATTGTATATAAAGTATATTGCTTTTATCAAAAAAGTGGTTATAATGGTTATATAAAAGGTTGGTGTTTTTATGGATATAGCAGTAGTTACGGGTGCTTCATCGGGGCTTGGCACGGAATATGTTAAGCAAATTGCCGATATGTACCCCACACTTAATGAAATATGGATTATTGCGCGCCGAAAGGAAAAATTAGAGGAGCTTGCAAAAAGTATTGCGGCAGTTCCCTGCCGTGCGGTTGTGTGCGATATAACCGATGAGCAAAACGTTGCCGCTTACAAGCAGTTACTTACCGACACAAAGGCGAACGTTAAAATTCTTATTAACAATGCAGGTTTTGGACGACTCAACGATTTTGCAAACATTTCTACAAGTGATAACGGTGGTATGGTACGGCTTAACTGTGAAGCATTAACCATTATTACAAGCATAACTCTCGAATTTATGAGAGAAAATGCTCAAATTATAAACGTAAGCTCCATTGCATCATTTGTGCCAAACGCCAGAATGGCGGTTTACAGTTCTACCAAGGCGTATGTTACATCTTTTTCAAGAGCTTTACGCTTTGAACTTAAAAAACGCCGCATTAATGTAACGGCCGTGTGTCCGGGACCCATGGATACCGAGTTTTTACCCGTTGCAAACATAGCAAAGGGCACCAGTAAAACCTTTGATATGTTGCCGCGCGTGAAGGTGAAGAGTGTGGCTCGCAAATCACTCATTGCGGCAAAGCGCGGCCGCGGTATGTATACCGACAGGGCTTTTTATAAATTTTATCGTTTCCTTGCAAAGATTGTACCGCACAGCATTATGATGTATTTTGCTAAAACCTGAGGTGTGATATGGAAACTCTTAAAATGATACTCACAAGCGGCGCCGTAGTTAACTTCTTCACTGTTATACTCGGTGCCGGTATAGGTATGATATTCAAAAAAGGAATACCCGAAAAACTTAAAAATGCACTTATGACGGGTATGGCTTTTTGCGTGCTGCTAATTGGTATTGACGGCATTTTAAATGATGGCAATAAAATACTTGTTATCATAATTTCTATGGCCTTAGGCGCACTCATAGGCGAGTTAATAGACCTTGATAAATGGGTAAATCGGCTTGGTCGAAAATTAGAGCAAGTAGTCAATAAAAAAGGCGGAAATGCAAAAATTGCTGAGGGCTTTGTCAGTGCCACACTGCTTTTTTGCGTTGGTGCGATGACCATTGTCGGCTCGCTTGAAAGTGGAATAAGCGGCAATAATATGACCATTTATTCGAAAGCGGTTATTGACTGCATTGCGGCAGTAACGCTCGCCTCAACCCTCGGATTTGGTGTTATGCTTTCGAGTGCCTCGGTGCTTATAATTCAAGGTGGAATTACACTGCTTGCCGTTTACATAGCACCGTTTTTGACGACAGATATTATTACACAAATGTCAACCGTTGGCTCTTTGCTTATAGTGGCCTTGTCTTTCAATATGCTCGGCATAACTAAAATAAAGGTTATGAATTTTGTTCCTGCAATATTTTTGCCGTTATTACTTTGTCAATTTATGTAAAAAACTCGGAGAATTTTCTCCGAGTTTTTCTATTTATTTTTCTTTTTTAAGTTTATAAATTTCTTCCGCTGCAATACGGGTTTTGGCTACTATATCGCCCTTAATTTTTGGGAAGCAATAATAAAGCATATCCTTATTTCCAATACAAATTACATCGCCTATTTCGTACCAAAAATAATCGGAATAAAGTCCGTAGGATGCAAGCGGCGAATGATGGTATTTAAGTTCGCCATCGCAGCCCTCAAGCTCGAAGCCATCGGCGGTATGCACAAGGCGACCGCTACCGACCTTATAAATTGCTTTAAAATCACGCAAAACGGCTATATCTACATCTGTTTCTAATTTATATGTGCCGCCTATTATTTCATTCCTTACACACTCACGTTGCCAATTATACCAGTCAGGTATATGGGCAAATTCGGTTTCTCCGTTTTGAGCTTCAAGGCGACCATATTCATTAAGATAATATTTTTTACCGCAATGTTTACAGGTAATAAACGTGCCCTCGCCCACCATTTTTCCTTCGGTATTACAAGCAGCACAGCGATATAAAATGCGGTTGAGTCCGTCAGCTCGGAATTTCTCATTCACCTTAATTCTTTTATCGTACTGAGCGGCAAAATTATCGAAAGAAAATGCCTCATCTAACTGTTTATCGAGTTCTTCAACCGATAAACTTTCTATATCTTCTTTTGTAAAAAGGCAGTGAAGATGCGCGCTTACCTTTACTTTTCGCTTTTGCAGTCCGTTATAAAGCGGGTCGCGCAAAAATGCGCCATCGGTTATAACCGTGAGCACAGGTACACCGAGCTTTTTAATTAAAACTCCAAGGCGGCGCGGCAATGGTGTTGCGGTGCCATCAAAGGTGTAGCTTGCCTCCGGATACATAAGCACGCTGATTTTCTTTTTTTGTATGGCATAAATTAAATCTTTAATTAAAGTAACATCGGTAACAAATTTTTGTGTGGGTATACAACCGATATTACGCATAAGCCACTCTTTGCCGACAAAACCATCCGAGGTACAAACAATACCGTACGGCATTGGGTAAAAAATGCGCGATGCTATCTCCAAATCGATAAAGCTTGAGTGATTCATTAAAATAAGATACGGCCCATCCCCCGCTTTGTCCATACGGGTTTTGGTATACTTAAAACGCGTTGCCCACAAATCGGGTAAAGCCGCAATTCTGATAATCGTTCTAAATAAAATATTTGGCTTTTTGGGATATTTGTGCTTTGGTTTTTTAATTTCTAAAACCTTAGTAAAAGGCAATTTTTTTGTCTTTATTTTCATTTAATATTCCCCTAAAATTTTTTCGGCCTTTTTATTATACCAACATCGCTTCTTTAAATCAATATTTCTTGTTTTGCAACGCAACCTCGGTATTGTAAACTGCGTTTACCGATTCTTTATCCGTATTTACAACTATATAGGTATAAATGGCATCAAAAATAGCCAACTGTGCAATACGAGAGCTCATAGCAAGTATTGAGCGGCGCGTTTCATCCGACTTTGTGTGAAGAACTATATCGCAGTTGTCGTTAAGTGGAGAAGAGCCATAATTTGTTATGCCAATAGTTGTGGCACCTCCGATTTTTGATAATTGTACCGCTTCTACTATGTCTTTAGAAGAGCCTGAGTGCGATATGGCTATTGTAACACTTTGCCTATCTAAGTGCGAGGCTATTATTGCCTGCAAATGATTATCGCAACACGCTTGAGCATTTAGTCCCAACCTTAAAAACTTATGCGCCGCATCCTGTGCTATCGCCGCAGAGTTACCAAGCCCGAATATAACTATGCGCTTTGCCGACATAATCTTTTTGGCGGCTTCCTCTAATCTTTCTTCATCAAGCACCGACTCGGTATTTTTTAGCGCCACAGATACATCATTTATTCTTTTTTGGAAAATTTCAAAGCAGGTGTCTTTTTTAGTTATTTCTTCTTCAACCGATGAACTCAATTTAATCTCAGTTGCGATACCGATTTTTAAGGACTGATACCCATCAAACCCAAGTTTTCGTGAAAAGCGCACCACAGTTGCATCGCCGCAACCGCAACGCTTTGCAAGCTCGCTAATTGAAATTCCCGTAATTTCATTTGCATTATTTAAGATATAATCACATATTAGTTTTTCCGCAGGTCCCATTTCATCGCGCATAAAGCGTATTTTATGAATTATTGATTCCATTTTACCACCCTAAATGAAAATTCTTTTCATTATTTTAACATATTTTTCAAAAAAATCAACAATCAATGAAAATTATTTTCAAGAAATGTTGAATTCATCTTGTTTTTTTGTTATTCTTTAATTGTAAAAATTTTGTCTTTTTGGGGAGATGATTTTTTGTTTGACTACAAAGTAAAAATCGGCATTGTGGCAATGCGCCGCAACGCAACCGACCGTCCGCGCGGCACCTTTTTAAACTGGTATTCCGCCGAACAGCGTGGCAAAAAGTTTGTTGACTACATTGAGAAGCATTTTACCAATGAAAACGTATCCTTTGTAGATAACAAAGGCATTGGCATTAACGATTTAGTTTTTGATGATAACTCGGCCAAAGAAGTAATCGAGCGTTTCAAAAACGAAAAGGTTGACGGCGTATTTATTTTAAACTGCAACTTTGGAAACGAAGAGGCCGCCGCCGATATTGCAAAGGCACTTGGAAAACCCGTTGTTTTATGGGCTCCTCTTGATGATGAATATTACGTAGACGGTATGCGTCCTACCGACTCACAGTGTGGTTTGTTTGGCGTATCTCGACAGATGCAGCGTTATCACATCCCGTTCTCACACATTCCTTGCTGCCGTGTGGAAGACGATGAGTTTAAAGAAGGACTTGAAAGTTTTATCCGCGTTACCTGTATGGTTAAAAACTTTAGCGGTATGCGTATAGGTCAAGTAGGTGCTCGCCCCGCCCCCTTCTTCTCGGTAATTTGGAACGAGGGCGAACTGATGGAAAAATTCGGTATCAGAATTATACCTATCAATTTTGCCATTATTGAACAGCGTATGAAATCAGCTTCCGAAAATTATGCGGATGAAATAAAGGAAATTGAAGATTACATATTAAGCAACTATAAGCTTGATGACTTAACACCTAAATACGTTAAACCTATGGCAACGCTGACGGTTATGTATAAGCACTTGTTTGATGAGTTTAAACTTGACGTTATTTCGGCTGAATGTTGGACGGCAACCCCTGTTATGTTTGACGGACTTGCCCCCTGTGCCGTTTACGGAATACTTAATGATATGGGTTATATGGTATCGTGTGAAAGTGATATGCACTGTGCTTTAACTATGGCACTGCTAAAATGTGCAACTTTAGGACACGGCAAACCGCTATTTGGCGAGTTTACCGTACGTCATCCCGAAAACAAAAATGCCGAGCTTTTGTGGCACTGTGGACCCTTCCCGTTATCACAAAAAGCGGAAAGCGGCACCGACAGTGTGGCACGGCTTGTTAATCAGCGCGAGTGGTTCCGCGCTAAGGACGGCGAATATACCGTAGCGCGACTTGACCAGGAAAGCGGCGAATATATGATTTTACCGCTTAAATGTAAAACCGTTGCAGGCCCACAAACCCACGGAACATATATATGGGGCGAATTTGAAGATTTACAAGCAATTGAGAATCGCTTAATCGAGGGTCCCTACATCCACCACTTTGTTGAAATTGAGGGCGATTACAGAAAAGAACTCGCCGAGTTCTGCAAATACTTCCCCAATTTAAAAATTGATAAAATATAATAATTCAAAGGAGATATAAAAATGCAATATCAAATGAACGATTTTCTTTTCGCAATGATTTTGACCGAGCTTGAAGATGCGGTAGGTCGCGAAAACTGTTCGACCAGAGGAATCGACAGGGTTTCTCACAGTGTTGACTATTATTGGCTTTCACGTATGTGGGCTGACCGCGGACAGCGTATGCCCGAGGCGGATATAGTTGTATGCCCGAAAGATGCAACCGAGGTATCAAAGGTAGTAAAAATTGCTAACTACTACAAGATGCCCGTAACAACCTGGGGTGCCGGCGGCGGTACACAGGGTGGTGCTATCCCGGTATGCGGCGGTATCATACTTGATACCAAGCGTATGAATCAAATTTATGAAGTTAATACCGAAGGTATGTACATCGAGTG
>SVOM01000050.1 GCA_015066405.1 Oscillospiraceae bacterium | reverse complement strand
AATGAAACGAGTCATATTAGGGTCGGTCAGCGTAATAGGCTTACCTGCGCGGATTTGGTCAATCCAAAGGGGAATAACGCTGCCGCGGCTGCACATAACGTTGCCGTAACGGGTGCAGCAAATCTTTGTCTTTTCGGGGGCTACGGTGCGGCTCTTAGCAACAATAACCTTTTCCATCATTGCCTTAGAGGTACCCATAGCGTTAACGGGGTATGCAGCCTTATCGGTAGAAAGGCAAACAATGTTTTTAACCCCTGCTTCAATAGCAGCGGTAAGCACATTCTCGGTTCCGATAACATTGGTCTTAACAGCCTCAATGGGGAAGAACTCGCAGGAAGGAACCTGTTTTAAAGCCGCTGCATGGAAAATATAGTCAACGCCGTGCATTGCATTTTTTACCGAGTTAATATCTCTAACATCGCCAATAAAGAACTTAATTTTAGCCGAAGCCTCGGGCATTTTAGCCTGGAACTCGTGGCGCATATCATCCTGCTTCTTTTCATCTCTGGATAAAATGCGGATTTCGCCAATATCCGAATTTAAGAAGCGGTTGAGTACAGCGTTACCGAAAGAACCGGTACCGCCGGTGATTAATAATGTTTTTCCGTTGAAGTTGCTCATTTTAATTCCTCCAAAATTTTAATTAAATCTTTTGTGTATTTATCAAGTGTAAAATTGTTTATAAAATAAATTTTTCCGTTTTCGCCAAGTGATGCGAAATGGTCGTTTGAAGCCAGCATTTCTTCCATAAGCCCTGCCAGCCCTTCGGCATCTCCCGCAGGGACACGCCTGCCGCAGTCGGCATCGGCAATAACATCGGCCGCGCCGCCGTTAATTGCAGCAAGTATAGGCTTTCCTGCCCCCATATAGCCCTGAAGCTTTGCGGGGATAGTAAGGCTAAGCGGCGAATTGCCCTCAAGGGTTAACAGGTAACCATCGGCCAGCTCGTAGTAATCTCTAAGCTCGGTTGCGGGCTTTCTTCCGTGGAAGGTAAAGCAGTCCGAAAGGGCATTTTGCTCAACCAGACCTTTAAGCTCCTCAAGGTAAGAACCATCGCCTAAAATATCTATCATAAGCTGTTTTCTTTTTTCCTCGTTAAGCTTTGCCACCGCGCCAACCACTGTGTCAAGGTTTTGGGCTTGTCCTATATTTCCTGCAAAAAGCAGGTGGAGCCTGTTATCCTCGGCCGACTTGTTGCCGAACTCTAAATAAAAGTCTTCGGCAAAGCTGGGCAAACAAAGCATTTTGCTTGGTTCTATGCCACAAACGGTGTTTAAATAGTTTGCAAAGCCGGGGGATGTGTTAACAATAATATCGGCTCTTTTGTAAAGCCAGGCGCTGGCCGCCTTAACCATATTGAATATAAGCGTGCCCTCTTTCAGTCCGCGAACCTTAACCACATCGGGCCAGATGTCCTGGCAGTTAACAGCAATAGGCTTTTTGCAGCGAACCTTGTAAAGCCAGGCGGGCAGTATTTGTGTTACGGGCGAGGTTTGGAAAACAAACACCGCATCATAGTCCTTATCCAGCGAAAAGGTTTTAAACCCTGCCGACAGCGCATAGGTTACATAGTTTAAAAATAACCTTGCCGAGCCGGTTTTTCTCTCGCTCATATTAACGCGTATAACATCAACGCCGTTGATGGTTTCACGCTTGATTTTTTTGTCTTTATATTCGGGGTAAATATACCCTTCAGGGTAGTTAGGGTACCCGGTTAAAACAGTAACGCTGTGCCCCTCGTTTACCAAATTAAAACACAGTTCGTTAATTCGGAAGGTTTCGGGGTAAAAGCACTGCGAAACCACAAGTATTTTCATTTTTCTCCCTCCGCAATTTTTAGCTTTTATTATGAACAGTCTATTAGACATGATAAGCCATTAATTATTATAATATAATATATCTATAATTGCAACATAAAAAAACAATTGAAAAAGAACAGGGTAATGTCCATACTTTGGTACACTCGCGTTGGTGTAATAAGGGTATAAAAGAAAAAGGAGCTGTTTTTATGCCTGCTATAATCATATTTTTCGGAATAATTTGTGTCGTAGTTTGCCTTGCAAAGGGCCACAACAATAAAACTCCTCTAGGAATTGTTTTAGCTATTCTCTATTTTCCCATAGGTGTAATCCTATCCCTTGCAAAAAAATATAAATAATCGTGTATTGAGAAAAGGCGGGGAATGTGATATAATTGGGATGCAAAATATGTTGGGAGAAGTGCTATAAAAATTTGCAAAAAAGAGGTTGAAAAATGGAACTTTCAAAGCTGTTTAAAAGTGTAATCGACCAGGATACCGCACCGGTTGTTATTTGCGATATAAACCATACGGTGGTTTATATGAACCCTGCGGCTGTCTCATACTACCACGTTGATATTACAAACAAAAGCATAAAGGACTGCCATAACGCCGAATCAAACGAAAAAATAGACCGCG
Organism: Oscillospiraceae bacterium; assembly: GCA_015066405.1. GTDB lineage: Bacteria > Bacillota > Clostridia > Oscillospirales > Acutalibacteraceae > SIG565. The sequence goes on along the minus strand of SVOM01000050.1, from coordinate 4,102 downwards.
TTGTTGCCTGGTTTGCCGAGAGTGGGGATAACAATATTATCTACACCTCCCGAAACGATAAAAGGAATAAGGATGTATATATGGTGGCCCTGCGAGATGAGAGCGGCAGGCTTATCGGCTACTATGAAAAGCACGAATTCAGAAATAGGGAAGAAAGCCCGCTTTATGCGCCGATAGGGGGATAAAAATGGCTCCTTACATACCTATATTTTTAATGCTTGTTATTATTTTAATAACACAGCGAAACGAAAAAATTACTATAAAAAATATCATAAAAAAGAGACAGTCGGAGGACAAGAAAATGTATGAATTAGCGCAGAATTTTATCGAAAAAGAGTGCATAATTTACACCTTTAATTCGCAAATCACAGGCGTTATAAAACAGGTGAATGAAGGTGGAATTTTAATTGAAAATTCAGGTAATACCGAAGCCTTGAATTTCGATTTTATCGTAAGAATCCGCGAATATCCAAGAAATAAAAACGGCAAGAAAAAATCGGTTGTAATCGACTGAATTTTACTGTAAAAAAGAGCAGTTACGGCAAACCGCCATAACTGCTTTTTTATTGTTCTGTTATAATTGTTTAACCGAAAATCAATTCCCCAAAATATTCGGGTCGGTGGAAGTCGGGGGTGGGGTTATCAATGGGGTTCCAGGCAAAATAGTGTTCGGTAGGTGTAAGCTCGCCGCATTTGTAGAAGTTGGCGCGCATCTTTTTACCGGGTGCAGCTGTAAAATTGGGGAAAAACATTTTAATAAAGGTGTAGGGTATTTGGTAAGTAAGCTCCCAACCTTCTTCGGTTCTTGCCACCGAAGGGTTAATGTTGGCGCTGGGCTTGGGCAAAAGCCTTGCCGAATTATAGCGGCAGGTACCAAAGCCGATATGCATGCATAAAGCAGGGTTAAATTCAAAATTAAAATAACGGGCATCACCATCACAAGGAGAAAAGAAAAACTCCAAACAGCTGTCCTTGCTTGGCACACCGATGCGCCCCGTTTCTTCGGCGCGAATATACTTTTCTTTGGCACAAAGGCGCACATAAAGCGCTACCTCATCATAACAAACCTGAGCGGTGGCGGAAATATCGGTTTCGGGTGTCCAAAACCTTGTATCAATAGGCGCTACGGGAATATCCATCCAGTTGCCGGTTTTCGGTAAAACGGTATAAGTTCTCATAATAACCCCCATATCTAAAGTTTTTTGAAATTTTACCATATAGCCTTTTGTTTTCTCCTTGGCACTAACATTATGATTATACCACATTTAACAAAATACAACAACTACCTTAAAATATGTTTTTAATCCAATCTGGTATTGAGCTAAGGTGGGGAATGTGATATAATTAGGATGCAAAATATGTTGGGAGAAGAGCTATGAAGAGTTATGAAAAAGAGGTAAAGTTACGCTTTGGCGAAACCGCGGCATATAGCGAATACCAAAACAAAACCGCAAACTATTCTAAAGATAAATGGCAAGAGGTAAACGATGGTTTAGTATCAGTCCTCGCCAAATTTGCCGAGTGTATGCAAAACGGCAACACTGTTTACTCTGTTGAAGCACAGGCACTTGTAAAGGAACTGCAAGACTATATAACCCAAAATTTTTACACCTGCACAAACGAAATTCTCGCAGGTCTGGGCCTTATGTATGTTGCCGATGAACGCTTCAAAAACAACATTGATAAGCACGCTGTCGGTACGGCAGAGTTTATAAGCGATGCAATAAAAGTTTATTGCGGTAATTAAAACCCATTTGTAAGGAAGAAAGTAATGATTATTTTAATTACAGGTGCTTCGCACACCGGCAAGACTGCACTTGCTCAAAAACTACTCGAAAAATATAAATACCCATACCTTTCGATTGACCATTTGAAAATGGGCCTTATTCGTAGCGGCAACACCGAGCTTACACCTTTGAGCGATGACAGTGCCTTGACCGAATATCTATGGCCGATAGTTCGCGAAATGATTAAAACTGCTATAGAAAACAAGCAAAACCTTATTGTTGAGGGTTGCTATATTCCGTTTACTTGGCAAGAAGATTTCGATAAGGAATATCTCGAAAGCATAAAATATTATTGCCTTGTGATGAGCGAGAATTATATAAGAAACCATTTTGATGATATTAAAAAATTTGCCTCGGTTATTGAAAAACGCATTGATGATGACTGTTTGATGGATGGCATATTGCAAGACAACTTACAGGTGTTAAACTTATGTAAAAAGCATAATGCAAACTATGTGCTTATTGATGATGGATATAAAATAGATATAGATTTATGAGGTTCTAAGATGCAAAAAGTTATGGTCATAGGTTGCCCCGGTGCCGGTAAAAGTACTTTTTCAAGAGCACTGCAGGGCAAGATAGGTTTGCCGCTTTTCCATTTGGATATATTGTTTTGGAACTCCGATAAAACTAATGTTTCGCGCGAAGAATTCGACCAAAAGCTTTCTAATATTTTAAAACAAGACAAATGGATAATAGATGGCAACTACGGCAGAACTCTTGAAATGCGCCTAAAGGAATGTGATACGGTTTTCTTACTTGATTTTCCTGTTTCGGTATGCCTTTCAGGTGTAGAGTCGCGTATCGGAAAACCAAGAGAGGATATGCCTTGGATAGAGCAGGAATTAGATGCAGAATTTAAAGAGTGGATAATAAATTTTCCTAAAAAAGAGTTGCCGCATGTATATGGGTTACTTGAAAAATATAAAGATAAAAATGTTATTATTTTCAAATCTCATAATGAAATAGATGAGTTTTTGAAAAATTATGAAACCATATTGTTTTAAGTTAAAAAAACAACCGCTGAAGCCTAAAAACTTCAGCGGTTTTAATATTACTTATTAAAAAACAGGCAACTTTACCGATTCAATACATTAGTTATCTTTGACAAAGAAAATCAATAAAGGTTATAAAAGTTCTACACCCAAAGGTTTACAGATAAGTTGACAGGTGTAAAGGCGGGTAGTATAATAGGCAACATAAAATCTAATGTTCGTGTGATGAGGGAAAAGGTATGAAAAGTCAAATCGAACAACTAAAAATAGAAAAGAATGCCGTTATACTCGCGCATTATTATGCTCCTGCCGAAGTGCAGGAAATTGCAGATTTTGTTGGCGACTCTTTTTATCTTGCAAAGGTTGTAAGGCAAAGCAATGCGGATATCATTGTTTTCTGTGGCGTTCAGTTTATGGGAGAGAGTGCAAAGGTTCTGAATCCCGATAAGAAGGTTCTTATGCCGGATCTCACTGCAGACTGTCCTATGGCTCATATGGTGGCAAGCGGTATTATTGAGGAAATGCGTCAAAGATACGATGACCTTGCCGTTGTCTGTTATATCAATTCCACCGCTGAACTTAAATGTAAAAGCGATGTGTGTGTTACATCTTCCAATGCAGTAAAAATTGTAAGAGCGTTACCTAACAAAAACATTTTCTTTATTCCAGACCATAATCTCGGTAGTTTTGTAGCAAAACGGGTGCCGGAGAAGAATATCATCCTTAATGATGGATGCTGCCCAATTCATGCAAAGATTACTGCCGTTCAGGTGCTGGCAGAAAAAGAAAAGCACCCCAAAGCAGAGGTTTTAACCCACCCCGAATGTAATGCGGATGTTATAGAATTATCAGATTACATAGGAAGCACAGCAGACATTATCGCTTACGCGAAAAAAAGCGAAACAAAGGAATTTATCATTTGCACCGAAGATGGTGTAGATTATAAACTAATTACCGATAATCCTAATAAGCGTTTTTATTATCCGAACCCGCATCCTTGTTGCGCTGATATGAAACTTAATACACTGGAGTCTGTTTTGTCGGTTCTTCAAAAAGAAGATAAGGAAGTTATTGTCGATGATGATGTGCGTAAAGGCGCACTTAAACCTCTTGATAAGATGTTGGAGCTTGGCATATAATATGAAGATGGATATTATAATTGTTGGAAGCGGTGTTGCAGGTCTTTACTGCGCGCTCAATCTTCCAAAGGATAAAAATATAATTATTGTAACTAAAAACAAAGCGCGCAGAAGTGATTCCGACTAAGCGCAAGGCGGTATATGCGTTCTGCGTGATGAAAAAGATTATGATGCCTTTTAT
>SVOM01000015.1 GCA_015066405.1 Oscillospiraceae bacterium | reverse complement strand
TGCCGTTTGCAAAATCAGTATATCCGCCTATACCTAAAGTATGGAATCCACGATTAGCGTCACCAAGCATACAAATTGAATTCATTTGTGCGACATTTACGCCTGCACCTTGGCGATAATAAAGCAAAAGAGCTGTGTTATTGCTGAAATCACCGCGGGTAATAAATCCCGTCCTATCTACAACACCTGTTGTAGCCATAGATGACGAAACGGTATAATCGGCGAAATCTTTGATTATATCGGAATTGTATACCATATAACGATACGAACCTGCCGGGTTATTCATAAATTCAAAATAACCATCGTGGGTTCTATAAACGCGATTTGTTCCGTTAGCATCACTTCCTGTTATAGAACCAACATTGCCACTGTATGTTATATCTAACTTTGTTGTACCTTCATAAAAAGACCAGCCGGTTAATTCCGCATTCTGTGTTAAATCCTCTTTTGCGAGGTAGAAATCATAGTCTCCCTCTGTTTCATTAACAACAACATAAATGTTCTTCGGATCGTAACCGTCGGCTGTTGCCGTTAATTTATGTATACCTGTGGTGTTAGCAACAAGGTAATGACTTTTTTCTATACTAACGGCTGCGGTATCGGTACCGTCTGCTAAAGACCATACGATGCTATCGCCCTGTACATACTCCCCTCCATTAGTAAATTGCACCTCGATATTATTTAAATCAACCGCTTTACCTGTAAACATAGGTATAGCGGGTGAGCCGTACGTTACCGAGTAAACTTCGGCACTATCGGCAAACACCGAGAACACGCAGGTTACCGAGCACAAAATGACAGCTAACGTCAATATGCACGATAACACTTTCTTTGAGATTTGTTTGGTTACAAACTTCATAAAACCTACCTCCTCAGAATACAAAAAATATATTTATACGATTTTATTTTAAAACCGTCATAATTTTAAGTAAATGTGTTCTTCGGTATATTTTTATGTGAAAAAACGGCGGTATTAAATGCAGCCAAGAAAGTATGTGTTTTCGCGCCTGTTTATATGTGTAATCACATATAAGTGTTGAATTATATGTAAAAACGTGATAAAATAAGCATAGAAACGTAGGGGGTAATTTTTATGCACAATCTCGAAAAGCATTATAATAAGTTGATTATGAATAATCAAAATGAAAACGCTTTTCTTAACATTCATGGTATGGGGCTTGTTATGAAGAACCCCAGCTACAGCCACCGAGATATTTTCCCGGATACGCTGTTTGAATACGTAATCGAGGGAGAAGGATACATTTACTATAATGGCGTTAGATATGACGTTAAAGCGGGCGACTGTATTATCGCCCGCGGCGGTATAGCAAATCAAAAAGAACTGCATTATGGCAGTTCTACGCAAAACCCTTATCTTAAATTATGGTTTACTGCAAGCGGCAGATTTATTGACAATATGTTTGATGCCTTTGGCGTTACAAATGCCATAACCATAAAAAAATGCAATATTTTGAAATTCTTTCAGGATTACGTTATGTCGCTATCTAAAAACGGTTTTGATTGCCTTTCGTGTATGACGGCAATCATCACGATTATGGATGCGGTGTACAATAACAATATCCCCACAACCGAATTGGACAACTTTGATAATCTTGTAGATAACTATATTGAGCGAAATATGAAATATCCCCCATCCCCTGCCCAAGCTGCAAGCAACCTTGGAATGTCACAAAAGGGATTTAGTGAGTATTTTGCAAAACGCTTTAATACAAGCTACCGTAAATATATGCGCACCAGGCGGCTTTTGCGCGCAAAAAAAATACTTGAAAGCAAAGAGAATGATAACGATAGTATTTCGGAGATTGCTAATAATCTCGGTTTTTGCGACCAGAGTTATTTCTCAAACTGTTTTTATAAAGAATTCGGTATATACCCAACCGAATACAGGCGGCAGATGGCCAAACTACACAATCAAAAAAACGACTAACAAAAAACGCCGTTTTCACTGCGTTTTTGCATATTTGACTATTTCAACTATATGTGTTATTTAGTTCTATTTTATGTATAATATATTATGTCTATTGAAGAAATCAAAAAAATTTGATAAACTAAATAAGGTACTATAATGCTTATTCGCTTTTTGGAGGGAGCTTAAATGTCGTATTTAAAGAAGCATTATGATTGTGATTTTAATCCTCTTGTCGTTCTTAACAACAAACAAGACGTTTTACTCGTTTTGCAAAGCGCGGCACTAACAATGAAAAACCCCAACCACTCCCATAGGGGGGGTATTACTAACACATTATTTGAATATGTAATAGATGGTGAAGGATACATAAATGTAGACGGCGTAAAGCGTAACGTCAGCAAGGGCGACTGTATTATTATACGCGGTGATAAGGTAGATCCTAAAACATTTTGTTTTGGAAGTTCCACCGATAACCCTTATTCAAAATTATCTTTCCATGCAAACGGCAGTTTTATTAATGGTATGTTTAATGCGTTCGGCGTAACCGATGCGGTAACAATTAAGAAAAATTGCGGACTTTTGAATTTTTTTCAAAATTTTGTTATGTCGCTTACAAAAGACCACTTTGATTCACTATCGTGTATGATAGCAATAGCTACTATTATGGATAAAGTTTATAACAACAGTGATGATTTGCCTGTAGTTAATGACTTTGATAATTTGGTGGACAACTATATTGAACGTAATTTTCAATTTCCGCCCGCACCCGCCAAAATGGCAGCAACCCTTGGGATAACACAAAAAGCACTGTCGAAGTATTTTAAAAAACGGTTTAATACCACCTATCGACAGTATATGCGTACTAAAAGACTGTTGTACGCTAAAAACGCGCTTGAATATCCATACCAAAAACACTCCATTTCGAAAATTGCATTAAATCTGGGCTTTTGCGACCAAAGTTATTTTTCAAAATGCTTCTATAAGGAATTTGGTGTGTACCCAACTGAATATAGACAGCAAATAATAGAGAAAAATAAAAACAACCGTGATAATTAAGAATTAGGTGTTTATTTTATTATTAACATACAAAATTATAAGGAGGAATATTATGTTAAAAATCATTAAAAGAAGTTTGGCTATTGCTTTAGCTTTGGCCATGGCGCTGACCGCTGTTGGTTGCGTTAAAAAAGGTACCGGAGCAAATAACGGCGGAACAACCGGCGGTGGCGGCCCTGCGACTGATGATGCCGCAAAATACGCTATTGATTCCGAGGCAGTTTTGGCTTCTATGCCTGCAGAACTAAAAAATACAAAAATCGTATTTTTGAACTGGTACAATCCTGATGACCGTGAGGAAAAGCCTGTTATAGCAGCTTTTAAAGAAAAGACAGGCATCGATGTTGAATACCGCGTTACTGCTTACAGTACATATGTTCAAGAGGTTGCTAAAATGCTGGCAACAAAAGAACAGTTAGATGTTATGCGTATGCGTAATCCCGAACTTAATGCACTTAAACTCTTACAACCGCTATCAGTTACAGGATATGATTTCAGCGATAAAGCTTGGGATAAATACACAATGGGGCTTTACACTATAGGCGATAAGCAGTACGGTGCGGCGCTCCGCTATACCCCTTATTTCTTACCCTTGCTATATTTTTATAATAAGGATACCATTGCAGATATGGGCTTTGAAGATCCGTATGAGCTTTGGAAACAGGGCAAATGGACCTGGAGTAAAATGAGAGAAATGTGCACAACCTGGGTGAACGAAAACGGCACAGATTATGTTGGTGCTTGTGTTTGGAGTTATCCCTCAGAATCTCTAAATGCATCTCTCGTTAAACTGAACGATGACGGTATTACATATGACCTTGATTTTACCAACCAGTTAGCGCTTGATTGCTACAAGTTCCTTGAGGAAGGCAAGCAGATGGGCATCTTCAACAACTTGAATGATGGCTTTGACCAGGCAAAACAAAAATTGCTCTTTGGTGCAATGGATGCTTCCGCCGTACAGCAGTCTTCCGATTACTTTAACAAGACCAGAATGCGCGGTCAGTTAATGACAGTAGCTCCTCCTATTTGGGATGGTACAGAAGGCTATGGTGCTGAGCAGTACACCTTACCGATGATGGAAAATATCGCTTTCGGTGTCCCGAAGACCGCTAAAAACGTAAAAGCTGTTCCGTACTTCTTGGCATACCTTTGCAACCTTGCTAACTACAACACAGACGTTGGCGAAGGCGGTATGTTCTTCAGCGAGCAGGTTAAGGAAGCATATATGCAACTTATGAATATTGAGAAGCGTAATTATGATGCTACAAGTCAAGTTGCCGAGTATGACGATGCCGTTGGAAGCTTTAGATGGCATTTATTCCAGACGGTTGACCCGACTCAAATTAACTCCTGGTTACAGGAAAGAGAGTATATTGTAAGAAACAGTATGGAACTCTACAATAAAGATAGACTCGCACTTAAGTAATAAATGAAAAAAAAACGTTGAAAGCTACGCTTTCAACGTTTTTTTTAGTTATATTAATACATTCCGCCCATACCAGCGCCTGCGGGTGCTGCGGCAATAGCCGCATCCTCTTTTTTATCGGCAACCAGTGTTTCGGTAGTGAGCACCATTGCCGCCACGCTTGCGGCATTTTCAAGTGCTGAACGTGTAACCTTTGTTGGATCAACAATACCTGCCTCAATCATATCGGTATAAATCTCATTATAAGCATCAAAGCCATAATTTACCTTGCCGCTTGATAGGATTTTATCAACTATAACGCTACCCTCAAGACCTGCATTTTTAGCAATTTGGCGAATAGGCGCTTCAAGGGCTTTTAGCACTATGCTAACACCGGTTTTTTCATCAGCCTCAGTACTGTCAAGCAACGCTTTAACCGATTCAATAGCATTTACAAGGGCTACACCGCCACCTGCAACGATACCCTCTTCAACAGCGGCCTTAGTGGCTGCCAAGGCGTCTTCAATGCGAAGCTTTTTATCCTTCATTTCAATCTCGGTTGCGGCGCCTACTTTAACAACGGCTACGCCACCTGCGAGTTTTGCCAAACGCTCTTGCAATTTCTCGCGGTCAAAATCAGATGTTGTGGTTTCAATTTGTGCTTTAATCTGACCAACTCGTGCCTTAATTTCATCAATACTACCTGCGCCATCAACAATGATAGTATTTTCTTTGCCAACCTTAACCTGACGGGCACGGCCAAGCATATCAACCGTTGCATCCTTAAGCTCGAGGCCTAGTTCTTCGGTTACAACCTCGCCGCCTGTGAGAATTGCGATATCACGAAGCATTTCTTTTCTTCTGTCGCCAAAGCCTGGGGCTTTAACGGCAACACAAGTAAATGTACCGCGAAGCTTATTAAGCACCAAGGTTGAGAGCGCCTCGTTTTCGATATCTTCGGCGATAATAAGAAGTTTTTTACCGGTTTGAACAATTTGCTCAAGCAAGGGCAAGAGTTCTTGAATATTGGTAATTTTCTTATCGGTTATAAGGATAAGCGGGTCATCAAGCACCGCTTCCATTTTATCGGTATCGGTTACAAGATATGGGGATAAATATCCGCGGTCAAACTGCATACCCTCAACAACCTCCGTATATGTCTCGGCGGTTTTAGATTCTTCAACAGTTATAACGCCATCGGCACTTACCTGTTCCATAGCTTCGGCTATGAGCTTGCCTATAAACTCATCCCCTGAGGACACTGCCGCTACACGCGCGATGTCTTCACTGCCGCTTACCTTTTGAGAGTTACCGATAACGGTATTAATTGCGGTTTCAACCGCCTTTTTAATACCCTTTTTAAGCACCATCGGATTTGCACCTGCGGCAACATTTTTCATACCCTCTAAAATAAGTGCCTGTGCCAAAACGGTTGCGGTTGTTGTGCCATCTCCCGCGGCATCGTTAGTTTTAACCGATACCTCTTTTACAAGCTGTGCGCCCATATTTTCGAACGGGTCATCAAGCTCGATTTCCTTTGCAATGGTAACACCATCATTAGTAATAAGGGGGGAACCGTACTTTTTATCGAGCACTACATTTCTGCCTTTGGGTCCGAGTGTTACTTTAACGGCATCGGCTAATGTATCAACACCTGCCTGTAAAGCTTTTCTTGCCTCTTCACCGAAAATTATATCTTTAGCCATAATATTACCTCCAATATTACTCTACAATAGCCAAAATATCTGATTGACGGACAATGCTATACTCTTCCCCATCAACCTTAACTTCATTTCCTGCATATTTGCTAACGATTACCTTATCGCCAACCTTAACATACATTTTAACCTCGTTACCGTCAATAATACCGCCCGGGCCTACTGCTACAACCTCGGCTTTTTGCGGTTTTTCTTTTGCGGCTGACGTTAGTATAATTCCGCTTTTTGTGGTTTCCTCGGCGGCAACAAGCTTTGTAACTACTCTATCCGCCAATGGTTTAATTGTCATAATAACTGCCTCCCAGTTAATTAGTTTAAAAATTAGCACTCTACGCTTTCGAGTGCTAATTTATATTTTAATCATTTTTTTGGAAAAATCAAGCAAATTGAAAAAAATTATTGATTTATTAACATTTTGTTTGCAAGAGAACGTGGTAATATGAATTTTATCGCCTTTTTAACTATTTCAAAACGCACGTGTGTTTTGGGTGTTATCTCGCCATCAAGGTTAACGGGAAACGGCTTATCGGCATAAATTTCCATACTTTCGCAGTTACCCATTGTACAGTAATCATATTTACCCTGTGTGCCATCTGAATATGATTTTAAAAAAGGTATTACCTTTAATTTTGAAATGGTATCAACTATTGTAAAATCAAGCTTCCCGTCAAACGGGGTTGCGTTTGGTGCACTTGTATATCCTCCGCCATAAACGGGACCGTTGGCGCAAACGGCAAAAAGCACATTTTTGCAAATTTCGATTTTCTCATCGATTTTGATATTAAGGTCGAGTCCTATTTTTCCAAGGAATAATTTTATAATTGCCAATGTATATGCTAATTTGCCCGTAACAAACGGTATTTTTTTAAATTTTTGCATACGCTCAGCAACTATTGCATCCATACCAACCGAGCACTGATTTATGCAATACATATCATCGGCTTTTATAAGGTCGAGCTCAACCGACTTTCCATCACTTATTTCTTCAATATCAAAGAAAAGCTCTTTCTCTCCAAAGCATTTTAAAAAGTCGTTAGCAGTACCGCAGGGTATAACACCTATCTCAACATTATCGTAGCCAACTACACCGTTTAATGTTTCAAAGAAAGTACCCTCGCCGCCGCACGCAAATATGCGTACCTTATCGCCCGTTCTTGCTTGCAGCTCGGCAATCTCACGCGCTTCGCCCTTATAGGTTGTTACATATACAGTATAGTCTTCACCGTTCTTAAAATATTCATTGATTTTAGGAATAACCGTATCAGGTCCTTTTCCCTTACCTGCCACAGGATTTACAATAAACACATATCTCATTTTTTGTTTCCCCTATTTTAAATACATAAAGAATTGGCATTTAATCATACCGTTATAGAATTTGCGGCGTTTATCGGCATTTGAGCCAAAAAACTTTTCAAACTCATCGTGTGGGCTTATAATGCCGTATTTTTTGCCATCGCCCCGAGTAAACACCTGTCCCATTGTTTTATAAAGCTCTTCAGCAGCCTTTACATCAAGCAAGCGTTCGCCATACGGCGGGTTTGTTATCGTTAAGCTTCTGCCATCCGTTGCTTTAAAATCTTTTATATCGGCAACTGCCGCATTTACATATTTTTCAACGCCCGCTTTCTTGGCGTTTGCAAGGGTAAGCTCTACGCACTTTTCATCAATATCGTAGCCTGTAGCACAAAAATCAATGCCGTGCTTTATGGCATCAAGTGATCGTGTTCTTTCCTCACGCCACACCTTATCTGGTATAAACGAAAATCTTTCGGCGGCAAAATGTCTATTGAGTCCCGGTGCTATATGGGCCGCGTGCAAAGCCGCTTCTATAAGAATTGTGCCTGAGCCGCAAAACGGGTCAAACAACCGGGTATCGGGGTAAATGCGCGCCGTATCGCACATAGCCGCCGCCAAGGTTTCTTTAAGCGGCGCATCGTTTGAATTACGGCGATAACCTCTTTTGTGAAGCCCCTCGCCCGAGGTATCTATCATCATAGTTACCTCGTTTTTCATAATTGAAAAGCGAACTTTATATTCACTTCCCGTTTCATTAAACCAAGAAATATTGTATTTTGTTTTAAGCCGCTCAACTATGGCTTTTTTAACTATTGACTGGCAATCAGGTATACTGAAAAGCTGTGAATTTAAGCTCCAACCATTAACCGGAAACGCATCCTCACGACCGATAAACTGCTCCCACGGGAGATTTTTAACGCCTTCAAAAAGGGCTGTAAAATCGGTGGCGGTAAACTGTCCTACATTGATAAGCACTCGCTCAGCATAGCGTGTGTTAATATTAACAAATGCGAGTGTGTTGATATCGCCCGAGAAAAGCACGCGGCCATTTTCGGCACGGACATTTTCAACACCGAAGCGTTTTAACTCATCTGCTAAAATACCTTCCACTCCAAAAAGGCAAGGGGCGACCATATTAAATTTTCCAATGGACATTAGCCGATTACCTCCGTTTTATGCCGTGTTACATGGCATCCTATATTAACCGCAACGGGTAACCCCGCTATATGCGTGGGTGCCGCTTCAATATTTACGGCAAGTGCCGTTGTATTGCCACCAAAACCCTGCGGTCCTATATTTAACTCGTTTATTTTTTTTAGCAATTCTTTTTCCATATTAGCATAGAATTCATTGTCATTTGGCTCATCGGTGCTGCGGCAAAGTGCCTTTTTTGCAAGATATGCCGAGCTTTCGAAATTTCCACCGATACCAACGCCCACAACTATGGGCGGACAAGGATTACCACCCGCTTTTTTTACGGTATCAAGCACAAAATTGACAACGCCTTCATAAGCATCGGAAGGGTTAAGCATTTTAATGGCACTCATATTCTCGCTGCCAAATCCCTTTGGTGCCACTGTAACTTTAACCTTTTCGCCCGCCACGATTTTTGTGTGTATAACTGCAGGTGTATTATCATTTGTGTTTATGCGGTTTAGCGGGTCAATTACAACTGATTTGCGCAAAAGCCCCTCAGTGTATCCCTTTGCAACACCACGGTTTATTGCATCCTCAAGGTCGCCGCCCACAAGGTGCACATCTTGACCTATTTCAATAAACACAACCGCCATACCTGTATCTTGACATACAGGTAAGCCCGTTTTTTCGGCTACGGTTATATTGCGGCAAAGCTCACACATAACCGCCTTGCCAAGAGCGTTGCTTTCGTTATTTTTAGCGGCCGTTACCCTCTCTTTTATGTCGTCCGGTAATATGCGGTTGGCTTCAATGCAAAGCCGTGCCACTGCCGATTCTATGCAAGATACATTAATTTCCTTCAACCTAAACATCCTTTTAAAAAAGGCAGACAAAATTTTGTCTGCCGCATAAGTTATTATCTATCTTACACCGCTGCCCCGTTTGGAACGGTTAACATCGGGGTTTTTGCGTTTTAAATCAGAAAACTTTTCCTCACTTGTTTGCTTAAAACGATTCATCATCTCTTCAAATGAAGCGGGCTCGGTTTTTTTGGCACTCCAAACAAACGAACTGTCGGGTTTCGGTGTTGATGCTACCCTCGGTTTTCTCTCGGGCTTTTTTTCTTCCATCGCGCGTTTGATACTAAGACTTATCTTGCCGTCCTCAGAAATGGCAAGAACCTTAACCTTAACTTGGTCATTTTCTTTAACATGCTCGCGTATCTCACTAACATAGGTTTGCGCAACCTCAGAAATATGTACCATACCCGATTTGGAATCCCCCAAATCAACAAACACACCAAAATTGGTGATACCCGTTATTTTACCCTCAACAATTTGTCCGACTGCAAGCTCCATAAAAGCCCTTTTTCCCCCTTGAAAATGTAAAACGAATTAACCTTTAATTTCCCGAATTATCTATATACACCTGTTCATCAGTGTACACATACCCCAATCTCTCTCGGGCGGCTTTTTCGACAATCTCCGCCTCACTGCCGCTAAGCAGTGCCGTGAGCTCATCAATTTGAGCATTAATCTCATCTCTCCTGGCTTCTAAAAGATTAAGTTCACTTTTTTTGCTGACTAATTCTTTCATCAGTCCACAAAGGGTTATTATCATATAAATAGACACGGCGAAAACTGCGATGCGCCATATTAAGCTACCGCCTTGCTTTCCTGCGTTTTTCAATACAAACTCACCCTTCAGAACTTTTTTACAAATTTATTTTAGTATACACTATTTATGCCTTGTGTTTCAAGTTCTTTTTTAAAGATTTAAAGGTTTTTTTGAATATTTTTGCAAAAAAACCGACAACTTTTGATAAATAGGCATAAAACAGTGTGCCCGCTTTGCAAATAATGCGGTTTATTAAGTTTGTGAGCGCAATTATTTTTTTAATGATAAAGCATAAAAACGATATAAAAATGCGTGATAAAGTAAAGTTACAGGCCACAACACCTATCAATATACCGAAAAAAATATAGCCGCGCATCTCACCGTTTGATACTGCCAGCAGCAAAAGAAAGGTTACAACGGCTATTACCGAAAAGAAAAAAACATCACCGAAAAAAACCGCCGCCGTACTACTCTTAAAGACACGGCGGCAGGACCTTAAAACATCGTAAAAAAGACAGTAGCAAACCCCGAAAATAACAGACACTACAAAAGAAAAAACCTGTTGGTTGTTTTTAATTTCCCACATAGCTACTTAAAAATGCGTGATAGCAGGCTACTCTTTTTAGTGTCGGTGGTGTAAACAAGCGCAACTATAAGCCCGCTAATTTCAAGCTCCCCTACGCCTGCATTAAAGCCACCTATTTTAAGGTCGTTGCCCCTGATGCTTAAATCGCCCATACAGGTAACTACATCAATGGCTTCGGAAGAAAACTCTACCACATCTTTCACGCCACTAATTATTGCATTTTTTCGGTTTTCAATATTGATATTATGTTTATACGATAAATCTTCAATCAAAAAAAGCACCCCTTAACAATTTATATTAAGAAATGCTTTTTTTATGAATGTTTACGCTACTCTAATATACTATTTTATACATATCGCCCGCTTCTTCTTTTCGCACCGTTTCGGCAACCGTTAAAACCTCTGCTTTAACAGTGCGGGTACCGAAGCTGATTTCGATAACATCGCCTATTTTTACATCATAAGAAGCACGCGCGGGTTTGCCGTTCACACTAACTCGGCCTGCATCGCACGCTTCATTGGCAACTGTTCTTCTTTTGATTATTCGTGATACCTTTAAATATTTATCTAATCTCATTATTTCACCAAAATTTAAAGCCGCCTAAATTTAGGCGGCTTGGTTGTAAAACTTAATTATTTTACAGCGTCTTTGAATGCCTTACCAGCTTTGAACACGGGTGCCTTTGCAGCAGCGATTGTGATGGGCTGTTTTGTAAGCGGGTTGATACCGTTACGAGCAGCGCGCTCACGAACTTCAAAAGTACCAAAGCCAACCAACTGTACTTTGCCGCCAGCCTTTAATTCTGCCTCAACAGTAGCAACAAGAGCTGCAAGAGCTTTGTCGGCAGCAGCGTTGGTAATGCCTGCTTTTTCTGCAATAGCTGCAACTAATTCTTTTTTGTTCATTATGAGTTACCTCCAAATTTTTATTTCTAACGGCAAGCCGTTCGAATTACTTAAATACACCTGACTGCTCGGCCTTCTCAAATTCATCAATAAACTTATCGGTTGTTTTGTTAAGACACTCTTCACAGTCAATTTTTTTGTTTCGGGATATATCTATAAGGTTGAATAGCAGTTCGCCAATTACCTCATTATCCCCTGCCATAAAGCTATCAAACTGTTGGTTTGCTTTCTTTAAAAGCTCGTCCGCACCTTTTTGCATACCCGCTTTTGCCGCACGTTTTTGCACCTTTGCAGCACGCATAAGTGCGGGATACGCCATCGGAACGCTACGCAATGTATCGGTAAACGAGGTTTGATGTTTTTCGCCCCTTTTAATATTGTCCCAGTTTGTTAAAACCTGCTCGGTTGTATCGGCCTTTACATCTGAGAAAACATGTGGATGACGCAAAATCATTTTACGGGCAATGCCATCGATAACATCGCTCATATCAAATGCGCCGCTCTCCGATGCAATTTGAGAATGCAACAATATTTGCAAAAGTACATCACCCAGCTCTTCACACAAATCTATGGCACTATCGCGGTCAATAGCGTCAACCGCTTCGTAAGTTTCCTCAACAAACTCATTGCGGATTGATTTATGTGTTTGCTCCCTATCCCAAGGGCAGCCACCGGGTGAACGAAGTATGCGAATTATCTCGACAAGCTCATCAAATGAATACTTGTCCTCATTTATCATATTTATTTTTACCATAATTTCTCCAATAAATCAATACTAATTTAGTCAATTTTCCAAAATTTCGTGTTTTTTTACAAGTTTGGGAGCCAATTTTTATATATTTTTAATACTAAATTACGCTATATTTGCTATAACCGACAAAATTGCATTTATAAGCACATCTTCGGCAAGGGCGTTTATCTGCCTATAGCTTGCGCCTGCATCATTACCTGCGTCATCCGAAATCTTGCGAATACAAGCAAATTTTATGCCGTAAGAAGCACAAACATAAGCCACTGCCGCCGTTTCCATATCGCACGACATAGCCGAAAATTCATCCCTTAAAAATGTGCGTAGTCCTTCATTGCTTACAAAGCAATCTCCGCTAACAGCCGTGCCTTTTTTTGAATTTTCAAACTCTAAAGCAAGTTGCCGAGATAGTTCTTTATCGGCAAAATAAATATAATCTTGGCCGGGTTTTTCGCAGGGCTTATAGCCTATTCCCGTTAAATCGAAATCGTGTTCTAAAAACTTATCGGGTATAGTAATCTCATTTTTAGATATACCCGATACACCACCCGAAAGTCCGCAATTAAGAATAATTTCCGCACCTTTTTCTGCAAGGGCTGTGGCGGCAACCGCGGCGTTTACCTTGCCTATACCGCAAAGCACCGATGTTACTATAGCGTTGCCTATAGTAAACTCGTGCGCCCTTCTACCGGCAATTTTTGTGATTTTGCCACCAAGCGCACCCATTTTCTCTTCCAACGGACGATACTCATCCGTATCTGCAATAACAATACCTATTTTAATCTTTTCCATTTATTATTCCTCAAAAGTTAATTTTTCTCCACACCGGTTGCAAAAAACTGCGTCCTCACCAACAACACAACCGCATTTATGACATTCTCTTTTATGCTGCATTTTGCCAAGGTCAGATTTTAAAGAAGCCAAAAGTTCTTTGTTTCCCTTAATTTCTTCTATAAGCCCTGCTATCTCCTGCGGCATATTTTCCATATTTGCCAAAACCGAAAATGCTTCCTTGCCGAGTTTTGTATAGAGCTTTGCTATTTTATTTTCTACAGCGGCAATATCAAGCTTTTGCTTGCCAACATTTACAGCCTCCTCGGTTTTTTGCTTTGCAACCGAAAATAAATCCTTTGCCTTATCAAATGTTTCATTAATAAAATCCATAAAACTATCTCCTTTTAGTTAATGACCGTATTTTGCATAAAATTCATCAATTTTTGCCTTGCGAGCAACCATCTCTTCAAAATTGTTTATATATTCGTAAGGGTATTTATAATTGAACACTCGCTCAATATAGTCGCCGTGGGGCTGTCGCATTTTTGTAACTGCCGATGCGCCGCAACCGAGTATTGTATGGGTTTCATCCATAATATAAACATTATATAGCCCCTCAAAGCCGCGCTTTGCATAGCCCACATTTTCAAGGTTGCCCACGGTTTTGCTTTGCCTATACATATAGTATGGCAAAATGCCGTTGTCGGTCAATTCTTTTCTCGCATAACGCACCATTTTTGCGGTATCATCACTAATTTGCGAGCCGCCATTTTGTGTTAGGTTTGATGCGCGTTTAAATGACAAGGTATGCACCGTAACATTTTCGGGCTTAAGCGCAATGATTTTTTCGAGCGTATCGCAAAAGCCCTCAAAGGTATCTCCCGGCAGTCCCGCAATTAAATCCATATTAATATTATTAAAGCCAACCTGTCTTGCCAAATTATAGGCATCAACCGTTTGCTCGGCTGTATGGCGGCGGCCGATATTTTCAAGCACACTATCACTCATAGTTTGTGGGTTAATGCTTATTCTTGTAGCACCACCTAAAAGTATAGCCCTTAATTTTTCTTCGGTAATAGTATCGGGTCTGCCCGCTTCTACGGTATATTCCAACACGCCTGATAAATCGAAATTATCGCTAATAGCCGCCATTACCCTACTAATCTCTTGGTGTGATAAGGTTGTTGGCGTGCCACCGCCGATATAAACTGTTTTTAGCGCAAGCTTATTCCTTTTGGCTATATTTGCGGTAAGCCTAATTTCCTCTATAAGCTTTTCTACATACAAAGGTATAAGCTTTTGAGATTTTTCCACCGAGTGAGATACAAAGGAGCAATACGAACACCTTGTAGGACAAAAAGGCACCGAAATATACAAGCTGAAAGAATCGGCGGTAGATTTTTCGATAATCTTTTCTTCTGATTTGTGGGTCTCATTGCACAAAGAAATCTTTTCTTGGCTTACTAAAAAATTCTTGCAAAACTCTTCCTTTGCGACATCTTCGCCACTGCTTTTGCAAATTGAAGAAAACAATTTTGCGGGGCGAACACCCGTTAAAATGCCCCATTCGGATACATATCCCGTAAGCTCCCTAAAGCACAAAAACAGTTGTGTGGCTAAAAGCCGTTCACACTCTCGCTCATAATTATTACAGTTATCTAATAATGATGCTTCATACCTTGCTTCTTTTGAATTCATATTAAGATACGCAGATACAACTGTTTTGCCGTTTTGCTGTTCGAGCTTTGTTACGGCATAAATATCATCTTGCGGCTTTTCGTTTGTGAAAATAATTTTTTCAAAAGGCAAAAATATGCGACATAATTTTTCGAGTTCATAATTAAATGAGTTATTGATATTTTGTATATACATTTTAATCCTTCAAATAAAAGTTGTTTTGTCGCTCGAATTCGAGCGTAGTAACATCGCCGTGGCCCGAATATACGGTATAATCGCCGCTTAAATTTTTAATTCTTTTAAGCGACATTAAAAGCTCTTTAGCATTAGCGGTTGGCAAATCATACCTGCCGATATTCATTTTAAAAAGCGTATCGCCGCTAAAAATTACATCTCCCATTATAAAGCAGGCCGAGCCCTTGGTATGACCGGGGGTCATCAAAACGGTAATTCTATCCTTCCCAAAGGTTAACACATCGCCATCATTTAACTGCTTATCGGCCGTTAATGAAAATGAATTGCCCGTTAAATACCTTGAAACATTTATATTTGGGTTATTAAGTCCCTCGGCATCGGCGGCAGATATAAAAACATCTGCATTAAATACTTTTTTAAGTTCATTTATGCCTGCGATATGGTCAAAATGACAGTGGGTAAGCAAAATTGCTTTTTGTCTTTTTTCGTTATTTTCTTTAGCAAAAAGCATAAGCTCGGGTGTTATCTCGCCGGGGTCTATAACCACGGCGGCCGACTCATTTTCTAACATATAGCAGTTTGTGCCGAAATAGCTTGTAACAGTTACGCTTATATTCATTTCTTACTCCAAGTGTCAGTATCAAGTATTATTGTTACGGGGCCATCGTTTAAGAGGGACACCTTCATATCGGCACCGAAAACACCACGACCTACCTTTTTAACACCATTCAAATTAAGTTCTTCGCAATAGAGATTATAAAGTTCATCCGCGGTTTTGGGCTCCATTGCTTCGATAAATGAAGGGCGGTTACCCTTTTTGGTATCGGCGCATAAAGTGAAATTTGAAATTACTAAAATTTCGCCGTTTATATCTAAAACCGACTTGTTCATTTTATCGTTTTCATCGGTAAAAATACGCAGGTTTGCGCATTTTTTAGCAAGAAGCTTCGCTGTTTCTTCGTTATCGGTATTGTGGACACCGAGCAGCACCAGCAATCCGTTTTCCACACGGCTAATCTCCTTACCGTCAACGCAAACGTCGGCATATTTTATTCTTTGAATTACTGCTTTCATATTTTCTCCTAGGGTAACGATAATAATCCGAACTCGATTTTGCAATAGCGGATTTATTACCCGTATTTTGTTAAAATACTTGTAAATCGCCAGGATTTACTGCGTTTTGTGCCTCATCCGAATAAAAATCGCTATTGCAAAATTCTACGACCTAAAACGAGTAAGATTTTGAGCAGATTTTTATGACGAGGATGACGTAAGCCGCGCGGCTTCCTAAGACGAAGAGTAAAAAGATGCCGAAATGTTGCCGTTTTAGGCGAATTCGGGTTATTCTC
The DNA here is from genome assembly GCA_015066405.1 of Oscillospiraceae bacterium. Lineage (GTDB taxonomy): Bacteria > Bacillota > Clostridia > Oscillospirales > Acutalibacteraceae > SIG565. The sequence goes on along the minus strand of SVOM01000015.1, from coordinate 22,702 downwards.
GTTACCCTATTGATTGATTCTATCTACGCTGAACACGCCGTGTATCTTCTCCATATGTGTAATAATGCTCTTTAAATGCTCAACATTCTCGGCACTGAGCGTTACCACAATTATAGAGTTACCATCCTTTGTGGGACGCGCGTTAACCGCGTGGAGAGATACGTGCATATTGTAAAGCATTGTTGTGATGTCGGCCAAGAAGCCATCGCGGTCAACACCCAACACACGAAGGGTTGAAACAAACGATGTGGTTTGTATGTTTTTGCCCCAATGAGCCGTAACCCAACGGCCCGGTTCGGAAGCGGTTGATAAATCTACGGGCACATTGTTGCAATCGCGTTTGTGAATAGACACACCGTGCCCGCGTGTAATAAAGCCGATAATTTCATCACCAGGCAGCGGTGCACAGCATTTTGAAAATTTGAAAAGGCAATCGTGAAGCCCATCAACCACAACACTGCCCGAGTTATTGCGGCGCTCAACCGTTTTGATTTGCAACGGCTCGGGTTTGGAGGACTTGATAATCTTGCTGTAATCATCCTTTACCCTCGGCATAATTTTTGTAACACTTACGCCGCCGTAACCGATAGCCGCATAAAAATCCTCAACACTTGAAAAACGCTGTTTTGCCGCTAAATCCTCTAAAAATTCACGCATTGCGTCGTCGGGCAAAACAATGGAATTACGGCGAAACTCGGCTTCAAGAGCCGCTTTGCCGCTTTCGATATTCTCAGTTCTCCGCTCTCTTTTAAACCAAGCGCGGATTTTTGTTTTTGCTTGATTGGTAACGGCAATATTAACCCAATCTCTACCGGGCCCGTGCCCTGCTTGATTTGTAGTTAATATCTCAATTACCTCGCCCGTTTTTACAACGTGGTTTATCGGTACAATTCTGCCGTTTACCTTAGCGCCCATCATTTTAACGCCAACGGCGGAATGGATGGCAAAAGCAAAGTCGATAACCGTAGAGCCTGCGGGTAGGTTAATAACATCGCCCTTAGGCGTTACGGCAAATACATCCTCTTGGTTTAAATCAACCTTTATGGTACTGATAATCTCGGATGAATCTCCGTTTTCTGCCTGGTTTTCAAGAATTTGTCTAACCCAAGAAAGCTGCGATTCCATCGTTTCGTTACGGGTTTCAATTCCCTCTTTATATTTCCAGTGCGCCGCGATACCGTATTCAGCAGTATGGTGCATTTCGAAGGTACGTATTTGTATTTCAAACGGTACCGCTTCCCTACCAATTACGGTTGTATGAAGCGATTGATAGCGGTTAGGCTTGGGCATTGAAATATAGTCCTTAAACCTACCGGGCAAGGGTCTAAACAACTCGTGCATAAGACCTAAAATATTATAACAGTCAGCCACTGTGTCGGTAATTATACGCAATGCATAAATATCATAAATTTCATCAAAATCTCTATTTTGAACATACATTTTGCGGTATATGCCGTGTATTGATTTTATACGCGCCTGAATAGACACATTTACATCGGGTATAACCTCTTTAAGTCGGCTTGAAATTTTTTCTTGTATATTCTCTAACAGCTGCTGGCGTTCGCCTTTTTTAATTTTTAGGAGTTCCTCTATTTCGGAATAAGCAACGGGGTCAAGATGCTTGATAGACAGGTCTTCAAGCTCCTCTTTAATTTGTCTGATACCAAGGCGGTGTGCTATAGGCGCGAAAACCTCAAGCGTTTCGAGAGATTTTTCACGTTGCTTATAATCGGGCACCGCATCGATAGTGCGCATATTGTGCAGTCTATCAGCAAGCTTTATGATAATAACGCGAATATCCTTTGCCATTGCAATAAGCATTTTGCGCAAATTTTCCGCCTGTAGCTGCTCCTTTGATGAGTAATTGATTTTACCGAGCTTGGTAACACCATCAACTATCAGTGCTACCTCCTCGCCAAATTCTTTATTAATATATTCAAGTGTGATTTCGGTATCCTCAACCGTATCGTGCAACAGTGCCGCCGCAATAGACTGGCTGTCCATACCAAGAGATATAACTATTTTTGCAACATTAAAAGGGTGCATATAAAACTCTTCCTTGGAAGAGCGCAGTTGTCCCTTATGGGCGGCCACACAACATTCGTATGCCTTTTTTATAAGCTCTAAATTATATTTTCCGCCTTGGGTATTAAGCATTTGCTCTAATTGCTCAAAATTCTCACGATATGCCGCTTCCATAAGTTCACCCCTTTAAAAATTTTAATATACTTGATAATGATAAGTCGGCCTTTACGCCCTCGCAAATGCGATATTTTTCTATACCGCCGTCATCATATTTTTCGCTTAAACTTAATTCTTCCAAAACATCAAGCGATACCATAGTTTTGAAAAAGCCGAGTGTGGCAGCGAATTTTTGCCGCAAGGCTTCGGTAGATAAATTCTCCCTCACGGCCCTATACACCTCTCCCACCTCTTCGCGAGTGGGCGCTTTATATATATGCTTCTCGGCTCGTTTGTAATTTTCGTACATAGCAATATCATCAAAAAATTCATCTTGATTTATATCTGCCGCACGCCAATTTTTAATAAGTAACGATAGGTTTCTTCTGCCGCCAAACTCATTCACATCCACCGTTACTGCAATATCAATAATATCGCCTACAGTAAACGGAACTGCACGTGTCGGCACGCCGAATGCGAGTGCTTCAAGGCGATTTTCATCCTTAGAAAGCAACAGTTTAACGTGTTTATCGCCGCTTAGTGCCGTTATGCGCTCAAGCTTTAGTCCGCACAAGGCAAATATAGGCATCGGGTTGCCCGTGCCAAACGGCTCAAGAGTTTTTATAGCATCGGCAAGGTCTACCGATAAACCACGCGGGTTTAATTTACACTCTATTTTAAGTTTCGGAAAAACGGAGGGCTTACCTGCGGCAAAGTTATTAAGTGCCGCTCGCAGTTCATCCACATTCTCGGGCAATAAGGACACACCCGCAGCCAGTGCATGACCGCCAAATTTTATAAGCAAATCTTTGGCTGAATATATAGCATCATAAAGCGAAAAACCGTCTATGCTCCTACCCGAGCCCATAACAACACCGTTTTCATCGGTCGATAAAACGAGGGCGGGTCTGCCAAATTTTTCGGCAATTCTTGATGCCACTATGCCCATAACACCCTTATGCCAATTATCTCCCTTAACTACAATAACCCTATCGTACTCATAGCCGTTTTCGCTAATAATTTTGAGTGCCTCGGCGGTAATTTGTTGTTCGGTCTTTTGGCGTTCCGCATTATATTGTTCCAATTTTTCAGCCAAAGAGCAGGCTTTTAAATAATCGGTTTCCAGCAGTAATTTAAGCGCGATTTCGGCGCTATCCATTCTACCCGCGGCATTAATTCTCGGAGAAATTCCAAAAGCTATTTTGGAAGCTGTCAGTGTGCCAACGCCTATACCCGCTAAATTAAGCAGTGCCACTATGCCCTGCTTTGAAGATTTATTGAGATAGTAAAGCCCTTGCTTTACAATATCACGATTTTCGTGAACAAGCGGCATTACATCCGCTACAAGACCGATGGCCACTAAATCGGAATAAAGCGGGGCCAACTGCTCGGGCTCGGCATCCATAAGAGCGCACGCGAGCTTAAAGGCAACGAAAACACCGCTTATATCGCGAAATTCGGCATTGCTGTCTTTCCTATGAGGGTCGACAACCGCCGCAGCACAGGGTAAATTTTCGGGCGGTAAATGATGGTCGGTAACTACCGTTATAATACCAAGCTCATTGGCATACTCTATTTCCTCTATACAGCTAATACCATTGTCAACCGTAATTATCATACCAACGCCATCGTTATAAAGCTTATCTATTGCCGAAGCACTCATACCATAGCCCTCGGAAAAGCGGTCGGGTATATAGTATATAACCCTGGCTCCGCGGCGTTTTAGGCAGTCATAAAGCAGTGCGGTGGCGGTTACTCCATCACAATCGTAATCGCCAAAAACACATATAAGTAAATCATCATTTACGGCCTTATTGATAGCTTCAACCGCTTTTGCCATATCAGGCAACTCAAAGGGTGAAGAATAAATCGGCTCTCCCGATAAAAAATCATCAACATCGGCAGGGTCGGTGTAGCCCCTCCCTGCTAAAATGAGCGCAACAAAAGGGTCTATATCGCACTCTTCGGCTATATAGTTTGCTGTTTGCTTATCTATTCCCGATATTTCCCACTTTTTATACGCCACTGTTTTTCTCCTCAAAATAAATATAAATATACTATTATATTCTACCATTAAACATTATTTTTTGCAATAAAAATTACATATATATGCTTATGTAATTGACAAAAAAGAGTTAATTTGATACAATTATTGTGCGGCAAATCATATTTAAGAGGCGATATTCTTTGAAAAAGTTTTTTGAAAAATTAAATTTGCGTAAAAATTGGGGGTACGTTGTTGCTACTCTCTTTTTATTTTTGGGATTCTTGGCTTTTTTCTCGGCCCTCTGGTTTAGAACGGTTTATGGCGCATTGGGTTTTGACTCAATACTGTTTACCCTTTTTTCAAACGGAAAAGGCGTTGAAGGAAGCATAGTAAGAGATTACCTTCTACGCGGTTTTCTGCCCACTGTTCTTTGCTGTGCGGTAATGGCCTTTATACTGTTTTTTAAGCCTAAAAAAGAAAGCGTTGTAAAAACCGATAGGCACACATTTAAAATATATCCCCTATCCAAATTGGTATCTTGTGTAATTTGCTATGTTTTAAGCGCTGCGCTTATTATCGGCGGTACTTTTATTTCGCAATTATCCGAAAAGATTACAGCGGTAGCACAGGAAACTCCTTTTATTGAGGCAAATTATGTTTCTCCTAACGATGTGAAAATAACCTTCCCAAAAGAAAAGCGTAATCTTATCTATATTTTTATGGAATCTATGGAAAGCACCTTTTTCAGCACCGAACAGGGTGGCGTTTTAAAGCACGAAATTGCCAACGAGCTTTATGATTTAGCTGATGAAAATTTGAATTTCTCACACAATACCGGTGTTGGCGGATATATGTTGCTTAACGGTTGCAACTGGACCGCGGCAGGCATGGTGGCGCAGTCCACGGGTATTCCGTTAAAACAGGGAAAATATACCGAAGAGGATTTTTCAAACGGCAACTTTTTACCAAAGGCCGTTAATATCACTAACATCCTAAAGGATAATGGATATTACCAGACACTGATGGTCGGGTCCAACGCAAAATACGGCAACCGAAGCGATTTTTATGAGATACACGGAATAGATAAAATCTATGATTTATATACTGCTCGAGCTGATGGAATTGTCCCAAAAGATTATGAAGTTTGGTGGGGCATGGAGGATGAACATCTTTATAAATACGCAAAGCGCGAATTGACCGAAATTGCAAAAAAAGACCAACCATTTGCTTTTACTATGTTAACAGTAGACACCCATTTCCCGAGCGGCTATATGTGCAATTTATGTAAGAATGAGTTTGACGAGCAATACGAAAATGTTGTTTCGTGTGCAAGCCGCCAGGTATATGAATTTGTTGAATGGATAAAACAACAACCGTTTTATGAAAACACCACTATTATTATCATAGGCGACCATACTTCGATGGACAACGAATATATGACAAGAGTTGGTGCCACGGGAGATAAACGGCGAGTTTACAACTGCATTATAAATTCCGCCATAAATACCGAGTTTTCTAAAAACCGAAAATTCACCTCCCTTGATATGTTCCCTACAACGCTTGCGGCTATGGGCTGTAAAATCGAGGGCGACCGATTGGCACTTGGCGTAAACTTGTTTTCGGGTAAACAAACACTGGTAGAACAGTATGGCCACACCCTAATTCACAGTGAAATGACAAAGGAATCTAAATTTTATTACAAAACATTTTATAATTAGTAAAAAAGGAACCGGCACTCGGTTCCTTTTTATTTTATTGAAAGTTGCATTATTTCATCGGCTATTTTTTTAAAAATGGGTGCACCCGCTGTGCCGTTTGCTTTTTCATCCTCTATTAACACTGCCACAATATATTTTGGATTATCGGCGGGGAAAAATCCGCAAAACCACGAGTTTTGTATCAGTTCCCCGTTTTTCCGCCAACCCGTTTCGGCAGTAGCAGTTTTACCCCCTGCCGTGCAAAGTGTGGGATTCGCCGCCTTACCCGTGCCATTTTCTACAACATTTATTAAGTGTTTTCTTAATATCTCGGCTGTGTTTTTACTAAAAGCGTAGGTTGGCACGCTTTGTTTTTTCTCACTCAACACACCTTTATTAACAGTGCCCTCAATAATTGTTGGCATATAATACACACCGCCGTTTGCTATTGCCTCATAAAGCGGAATTATTGAAACGGGGCTTAATAGTAATTCTCCCTGCCCTATTGATAAATTAGCAAGAGCCGTACTACTGCTACTGAGCCTTTGTCGTTCGGTTATGCTGCCGGCGGCAGTTTTTATACCACCTAAATCTATTTCTTTTCCGAATCCGAAAATTGATGCGGCATTATAAACTTTATCAGCACCGAGAATATTTGAAATATTGTAAAAGAAAACGTTACACGACTGCGTTAGTGCTTCACACAAATTCACCCATCCGTGTCCAGATTTTTTGTGGCAGCTAAATTTATGGCCATCTATTTCGGCCGAGCCCGAACAATATATAGAATAGTTTTCGGTCCCGTTTTCAAGCATAGCCGCCGCAACACAAGGCTTAAAAGCCGAGCCGACATTGTAAGAAGAGAGGGCCCTATTTACAAGCGGCGAATTTTCCTTTTCCAAATATTCTGCTACATTTCCGATTTCAAAATTAGGGTTGCTTACCATTGCCCTTATTTTACCGCTACCGACTTCACTAACCACTGCCGCACCACAGCTAACACCTTGCATTGCTTTTTCGGTAGCCTTTTGTATGCCGCTATCAATAGTCAGTGCTATTCCGCTTTTATAAAGCGATGTATCTCCCAAAATTTCACATTCAACACCGTTAAGTACATTTCCAAAAGTATCCATAGCATACACGGCATCAATGGATGTATCGGTAAAAAGCAAATCATCGTATGCCGCTTCAATACCGCTTACACCGTGATTTTGGGCATCAGTATATCCTATAAGCTGTGCGGGATAGTAGTTTTCTACTGTGTTATCGTATATTTTAACACATTTTATTGCGGGGCTTTCAATTTCGTTATCAACCATAACTGCTACGGGCTTGCCCGCCCTTAAAGTATCGGTTGCATCTTTTAACCGCTCATCTTCCGCAAGATATGCGCTTATTGCCGAAATACCGAGTGGCGTTGGGGACACCACCGCCACATACTTAAAGCTATTGTTTGTAATGGCGTTTAGGTCTTTATCAAATATGCTACCCCGTATATTTCCCAATTTGAGTCTAAATGAATTGCTATACTGCCTTGCTGCTAATTTGGTATCGGTGCTGATTTTATAAAGCCGCAGTACGCCAATAAACATAAGCACAGTGATGAGTATGAACACGAGCAAAACTCTGAAATCAAATTTATTGCGCAAAAAAACACCGCCTTTCAAGTAAAGTATTACCCAAAAAGGCGATGTTAATTATATTTCTTTGATTCTAAGCAATGAACCTTTTTTAATTTCTCTATCAAACGGAATTTGCACCGTCATCATAGGATGTGGGGCTACAATAATCGGTGTACCGCTCTCATCAAATAACTTATCGGCATTAACGATAAACGGTGTACTGCCGGCTTCAAGACAATCGAACACCTGCCCTTTAAAGAACTTATTTTTTACGGTGGCTATTACCTTGCCGTCAACATAATCTTCAACTACAGCGCCAACACTGTAATCTCTTACATAACCTGCATTTTCGTATGTTTGTGAATTTTCAGGCTTGCCGAAATAAAAGCCCGTAGAATAAACCCTATGGCTTACCTTGTTTAACTCTTCGGTTACCCAATTAGGCAAGGTCCAATTATCAGGGTTTTCTTTCAAGCTATCAAGTGCACCGCGATAGGCATTGGTTACAACCGCAACATAATAGTGCGATTTTGCCCTACCCTCGATTTTGATACTGTCAATACCAACATCTCGCATTTCCTTTAAATGCTCTGCCATACATAAATCATTTGCATTTAATATATATGTGCCTTTATCGGTTTCGGTAATATCAAAATACTGCCCCGGCCGTTTTTCTTCCATAAGCGAATAACTCCAACGGCACGGCTGAGCGCAGTCGCCACGGTTGGCATCTCTGCCTGTCATATAGCTTGAAAGCAAGCATCTTGCCGAAAAGGACACACACATAGCACCGTGGGCGAATGCTTCTATCTCTAAATCTTTTGGTGTTTTCTCGCGAATTTCTGCAATTTCTTTAAGGGACAACTCACGCGCTAACACAACCCTTTTTGCGCCCATATCGTAAAATGCGTTAGCCGTAACATAGTTTACTATTCCCGACTGAACTGAAGCGTGCAGCTCGCACCTTGGCGCATACTTTTTAACAAGACCCATTGTGCCTATATCTGCGGCAATAACCGCATCGGCTCCGAGGTCATTTACAAGCTCTAAAAATGCGGGTAAGCGCGGTATTTCTTCGTTATGCGGTAAGGTGTTGCACGCAACATGCACCTTCACACCGCGAGAATGTGCATACTCTATGCCCTTTTTTAAATCATCTTCCCCGAAATTTGTAGCGGCGGTACGCATACCAAATTCCTCGCCCGCCAAATACACCGCATCGGCACCAAAATCGACAGCGGCTTTAAGCCGTACGATATCGCCTGCGGGACATAAAAGCTCGGGTAATTTATTATTAATCCAAATACTCATATATCCAATTGTTATCCCGTTTTAATTTATTTATTGTGTTTTGTTGTTCTGTGCCTGTTTTGTGGAAATAAAATTTGCCCGTAGCATCGGTTACAAAGTAATAATAGGGCGAATTTTCCGTGGGGTAGATAGCCGCTTCAATAGCCGCCATACTCGGCGCACAAAGCGGTCCCGGCGGTAACCCCTTAACCTTATAGGTATCATACCTGCCGTCATCGTGTTTAAATGACCTTCCGTAATAACATGTTGGCGAGGAGCCGAGTGTCGGGAATGCCGTGCTATTTAAGCGATTATAGAAAACCGCCGCAACATTTTTGGCTTCTGCCGCATTACCGCCCGATTCCAACTGCACAATAGATGCCATTGTAAGAATTTGGTTTACTGTGTACCCCTTTTCTTTTATGGCGGTTATCATTTCATCGGTTAAGCGCTTTTCCATTTCGCCGAGCATTTTGTTAACGGCAAGGCGCGCACACTCTTTAGAATCATACGCATAGAAATTATAGGTATCGGGGAAAAGATAACCCTCAAGCGCAAAATAGGTTTTTTCGGGGGTTGCGCCCTCAAACAGTTTTGATTCGGTGCCAACCTCACTAAGAGCCGCCAAAAAGTCCGCCCTTGTGCACACCCCTGCTTCTTCAAGAATAGTGGCAATACCTTTTATCTTTACATCATTGCCGTTTACATTTTTTGTGTAATCGTTAATGCCCGCACCCTCGGGGATGGTAACGGTTTTGGTTTCGGCCTTAGCGCCATTTGTCATAAGCAGTTCGGCTAAATCTTCATATCCGATTTCATTATTAAAAACGTAAACACCGTATGAATACTTACCACTATTACCCGAAATTTTTGAATAGATTAAAAAAGCGAGCGAATTGTTAATAGCACCCGATTCCTTAAGCCGAGTGGCAATTTGGCGGGTGGACATACCTGCTTCTATTTCAACAACAACCTCTTTGCCTCTACCGGGACCAATACCGAGATACTCACCCGTACCGATAATGAGGGTTGACGCTAAAATAACAGAAATCAGCACGATAGCAACTATCCAAATAACCGATTTTACAATATTCTTTCGCTTGGCTTTGCCGTGCTTGCTTTTTTTCTTTTTATCTTTTTTTATTACCTTTACGATATCTTCTTCCTCAGTTTCTGCTGCTTCGGTGGGGATTACCACACTCTCATCATCAAAGGAAAATTCATTATCGTTTATATTCTCAAAATCTTTATTAGCCATTTTTATACCTCAAATAACATTCCTTTACGAATTTTGGCAGATATGGTGCTGTTTTTTAATTTATCGACAAGCGCAAACGCAAACTCATTTGCCGCCGCAGGACCTGAGGCTGTAATGATATTTCCGTCAACGCACACATTTTGCCGCAATATTTTTGCACCCTTTAGTTCTTCTTCAAAGCCCGGATAGCAGGTTGCGGTTTTGTTTTCTAACAGTCCTAAATTACCTAACACCAACGGCGCGGCGCAAATTGCGGCGGTTACTTTGCCACTACCTACACAAAAAAGTAAAAGCTGTTCGACCTCTGCCGAATTTTTAAGGTTGACAGCACCTGGCATACCACCCGGTAATACGACAGCATCAATATCGTTTTTATCAACATCTTCTACCGTTATATCGGCTTTTACGGTTATACCATGGGCGCCTGTAATTTTTTTACCGTCGACACCCACTGTTTTTGTTTCAATTTCGGCGCGGCGCAATATATCAACAACGCTTAGTGCCTCAATCTCTTCAAACCCGTTTGCTAAAAATACATAAACCATTTTTTACCTCGGTTAAAAAAGTTCTTTTGCCGCCGATAAAATATCTTCGGCTATTGCTTCAATGCTTCTGGGCTGTCCGTTCTCGGCACACGAAATAATCTTCCAGCCAGAAAATTTTGCAGTATAGAGTGCTGCTTTTCTGCAATGATTAAGATAATCTACATCGCTTTCGTGTATATCCTTTTTGCCGCCGTTATCTTCATACCTCTTGCTCATAAGCTTTTGAGATACATCGGTTGGCATATCAAGGAAAATAACCAAATCGGGCTTTGGAATGCCGATTTTGTTATACTCAAAATCATAAAGCCAGGAAAGGAAATCATCCCACATATTCTCAGGCAATTTTGATGCCTGATGAACCGCATTAGAGGTTGTATAACGGCCTGCAACCACTGTGCCACCCGCGTTATAGTACTCTCCCCAAGCGGTTTTATAGGAAGCATAACGGTCAACCGCATAAAAACAGGATGCGGCATAGGCATTTACATCATCCGGCTTTTTGCCAAACTGACCTGATAAATACATTTTAACCAGCGCACTTGAATCACTTTCATAAGCGGGGAAAGAAACAGTTTTGCTGTCTATCCCTATCTTTTTTAAGCCGCTCGGCAAAAGCTCAAGCTGAGTAGACTTGCCGCTACCGTCAAGCCCTTCAATAACAATCAGTTTACCCATTGTTGTCCTACTTTCCGAAATTAGCATAATATTCTTTAATTTCTTTTGCCTTGCCGCAGGACATCTTGCCTTCGGGACAGGGGCCAATAAGACACGGTGGTCCCGCTTTTTTGAATATTTCGGGGGCTACGCCTTTAACGAGTGCGAGCATTTGATTTGCAACATCCTGTATCTCCCACTGTGCGCGGTTGCAGCAACGGTGGCGGAAGAAATTCATAAGACTGCGACAGTTCATTGTTACTATCATTTTGGTTTCACACGCATTGGGCAACACAAAACGGGCATCCTCTATCGCCTTTTTCTCTGCCATACGCTCGGCCGTTTTTTCATCCTTGCCTGCCGCTAAAAAGTCTGCCTTATGCTTCTCCTTTAGGATTTCGGTAATTTTATCATATTTTCTTTGGTCCTCAGCCATTGCCTCTTTAAAAATTTCAAGTGCTTCGGGCACATCGGCAATTTCGGGTGGAGTTACATACTCAAAGCTCTTTTCCGCAACATAGCGTTGGCTTTGCACCGAAAACGATGCAATTCTATGTCTCGTTATTTGTGCTAACAAAGCACGGGACACACCTTCTATGCCAAATGTAAATGACGCGTGCTCAATGGGGCTTTCGTGTCCGATTTCTGATAACATCTCTACAAATGATGCCACCTTTTCGTCCGTAAGTCCGCTATGTACAGTATCAATTGATGACGGGCTGTAGCATAATTTTGCCGCGCATGCAATAGTCCTTTCAGGGTCTGGGGTATAAGCGAGCAATGTAACCTTTGCCATTTTTTCGCACTCCTTAAACTTTTATATTCAATTTATTATAACAAAAATTTATATATATATCAATATATTTTTGTTCAGTATTGAATTATCATTTTCGTTGTGGTAAAATATAGTTGATTTTTGAGAAATGGGGATTTTTATGATTAAACTTATTGTATCCGATTTGGACGGAACACTCGCCCGTACAGGCTACAGCGCCATAACCGATACGGCGCTTAAAACCTTGAAGGAAATTGAAAGCAAGGGCGTTAAAATTGCCGTATGTTCAGGCAAACCAACCTACTATTTATGCGGATATTTGCGCCAGTGCGACTGGAAAACCCCAATTATGATGGGTGAAAACGGCTCGGTTATACAGTTTGGCATTACAGTGCCGCCCGAGTTTTATCGTGTTATGCCCTATTCCGATAATGCAAAAAAATCTTTGGCATTCTTAAAAGAAGAAATTATCAAAAAAATCCCTGATATGTGGTTTCAGCCCAATAATACGGCTCTAACCCCCTTTATCAAGGAAGATAAGGAATTTGAGATTATTGACAAAATACTTGCCGATAACCACGATAAATTAAACGATATCACCGCATACAAGCATTCCGATTCCTACGATATTGTGCCAAACGGCATAAACAAGGGCGCGGCGGTAAAATGGCTTTGCGAAAAATTGGGCATCGAAAAAGACGAAGTTGTAACAATGGGCGACGGTGTTAACGATTACTCAATGTTTAACGAAAGTGGCTTTTCTTTAGGCATTAATCTTGCTGATAAGTCTAAAGCAACCCACAATTTTTCTTGCCTTGATGATGCGTTAGAATTTATTAAAAACGAATTAATGTAAATAAAAAAAGCCACGATTTTTCGTGGCTTTTGCGTTTATACTGTTTTTAAAAACTCTTTTGCGGCGGACTTTATTTTTTCGATAATTTGCTTATCGGCGGGAACGCCGTCTATTTCTAACGGTATTAAATCCACTTTATCTATATCTCCGCCAACGAGTGTTGCAAACCAAATAAGTCCTGCAGCAAAACGGCCGTATGTAAGCGATAAATGGTAACCATCGCGAGTGATGTTAATACCCGTTTTACTGTCAAATTCAGGCAAATTGCGGCGCAGATACTGTATAAAAGGACCAACCTTGATAAGCGAGCATCCTATAAGCTCGGCGGCAAATTTGTAGCCATCCGTAACCCTTTTATACATTTTTTCACTATCATTATCAAAATCACTTTTATGACCATCCTGATATGCCCACGTGTGATGTATGTAAATTTTCGCATCGGGCTGTGCCTCTTTAACCACGTTATAAAGGTTTTCGAGGTATGGTACGTATGTTTCTTTGTAAGCACTTAAATGGCTTACTTGTTGAAGCGTTATGATATCGTATTTATCGGCACTAAGAGCTTCTTTTAATGTAATCGCTTTTTTATCAACACCGTTTAATTCGTATCGGTATTCGGGCTCATCATCAAGATAGCGTTCCCAGTGGTGCTCAAGCGAGCAACCGCCGATATAAAGGTTTATGCAGGTTACATCGTGTCCTGCGGTTTTACATATATCGTGCAACCATTTTTGCGCATCCTGTGAAAAACTGTTGCCAATACTTAGAATTTTCATTGAAATCACATCCCTTAAATTAAAATATACTTTTAATGAGATAAAGTCAAGAATTAATATAAAAAACACATAAAATTTTGCAAAATCTACTGTTGACACCTATTTGTATATTAGGTAAAATTTAGTAGTATGTTAGTATATTAGGAGGTAATTATATGCTTTACCGTTATGACATGCATTGCCACTCATCAGACTGCAGTGGCTGTGCGAGGACGCCCGCCAAAGATATGGTGCACAAATATAAAGAATCGGGATATGCCGGCTTAGTGCTTACCGACCACTTTATATTCGGCAACAGCGCAGTAGATAAAACGCTTCCCTGGGAAGAAAGAATGAAATGCTATTATGATGCTTATCTTGCCGCCAAGGAAGAAGGCGATAAGATAGATTTCGATGTAATTTTCGGCATAGAGCACGCGTACGACTCGGGCAAAGAGATGCTTTGTTACGGCATTGATTTAAAATTTTTAACCGACAACCCCGACATACCTGAAATTACTATTGATGAGTTTGCGCGCCGTTTACATAAAGCGGGCGGTATACTCATCCAAGCGCACCCCTACCGCGAGCGCAGTTATATTGACCCTAATGTAGAGCCGCGCGTTGATTTAATTGACGGAATTGAAGTTTACAATGCCGGCAATAAGCCCCACGAAAATGCAAAAGCAATAGCGCTCTCAAAAGAACACGGCGGCATAATAATATCGGGCAGTGATTATCACGGATGGCCCGGTGAGCCGACCAACCGCGCAGGCATAGCGCTCCCCTACCGCGTAAAGACAAGTGAGGAATTAATTACCGCTTTAAAACGGGGCGACCACCGCTTTATTGTAAAAAATGAGGCAGTAGAAGAGATAACCGAAGATTTATTTTAAAAATTTTCAAAGTTTTGTGAAAAAGTTCTTTTTTTATGGCAGTTTTTGTGGTATTATGTATTTTAGAAAAATACAGGGGGTAAAAATATGTCAGAAATCAACTTTAAACACACACCTTTCGGCGACCTTGCAATTATCAGCATGCGCGGTTGCGAGGATATTTCATCTAAGGTGGATTATTATCTCAAACAATGGCGCGGTGCTGAGGAAGACCAGTCTTTTGTAATTCCCGCCACCTGCCCACGTTTTGGTACTGGCGAAGCAAAGGGTGTGCTTAACCACACAGCACGCGGACTTGATGCATATATTATTTGCGACTGCTTCAACCACGGTGTAACCTACAAAATGTACGGACAAACAGTACCGATGAGTCCTGATGACCATTATCAAGATTTAAAGCGTGTTATCGCAGCATTCGGCGGCAAGGCAAGAAGAATTACAGTTATTATGCCGATGCTTTATGAAGGCAGACAGCATAGGCGCACAAAGCGTGAGTCTATGGACTGCGCAATGGCACTCCAAGAGCTTATCGCAATGGGTGTTAAGAACATCATCACTTTCGATGCACACGACCCGCGCGTACAAAACGCTATACCCAACGACGGTTTTGATAATGTAACTGCGTCATATCAAATGATTAAATCATTACTTCGTGAAGTTCCCGATATTAAGCTCGACCGCGAACACACAATGATCGTTTCCCCCGACGAAGGCGGTATGGGCAGATGTATCTACTATTCATCTATTTTAGGTCTTGAGCTTGGTATGTTCTACAAACGCCGTAACTACTCAATAATCGTAAACGGCAAAAACCCCATCGAAGCACACGAATTTTTAGGTGCTGACGTTAAGGGCAAAGATTTAATTCTTGTTGATGATATGATTTCTTCAGGTGAATCAATGCTCGATATCGCCGCTCGACTTAAAGAGCGCGGTGCAAACCGTATATTTATCTTCTCAACCTTCGGTTTGTTTGTTGAAGGTTACGAGAAATTTGATGAATACTATGAGAACGGCTATATAGATAAGATTTTCACAACAAACCTTATCTACAATGAGCCCGAATTACTCACAAAACCGTGGTATTCAAACGTTAATATGTCAAAATATATAGCATTACTCGTTGATACACTAAACTACGATAATTCTATCAGCAAGTTACTTGATCCCGCCGACCGCATCAAGAAGGTTGTAGACGAGTACAAGTCAAAGAATAACTAAATTAACAGAAATTATTTGTGCGCCTAATATACTGTTTTAGGCGCACAAATTATATAACTATTTAGAAAGGCGACAATATGGCGAAACGAAAAATTTTTGTGGTTTCAGATATTCACGGACACTGTTCCATATTAAAAGAAGCGCTTGAAAATGCGGGGTTCCAAAAAGAAAACACGGAACACCTGCTTATTTGTTGCGGCGATTATTTTGATAGGGGTACGGAAAATCTTGAAACGCTTAAATTTTTTGAGCGACTAAAACACAAAGTGTTATTGCGCGGAAATCACGAGGATTTATTGCTGAAGCTCTTGCAAACAGGCAAAATACAACCGCACCACTACATTAACGGAACAATGAACACGCTTGAGGAATTTTTCGGCAAGCACTTTGTTGACCCCGCCGATGATACCATAGATTTTTCGGGGAAAACGAGCACTGTTGATAGAATTTTTGAGTTTTTTAATGAACTATTAGATTATTTTGAAACCGAAAACTATGTTTTTGTACACGGATGGGTTCCGAGTGGCTGTAACACAAGCGAGGATTTAAAGAAAATACCAAAGCAAAAATGGGAGGAAGCGCGTTTTATGCGTTGGACCGAAAAGTACGATGATTCCCCACCCATTGAAAGCAAAACCCTTGTTTGCGGCCATATGCCCACATTTTATGCAAATATGGGCGATAAATCTAAAAATATATACGATGTTTTTTACGGCAACGGGCTTATTGCAATAGATGCAGGCACCGCCGACACCAAGCACATAAATGTACTTGTGTTGGAAGATAACATTTGTGAATGAATTTAAGATTAAAAACGAAAACCGACAGTTAAAGCTGTCGGTTTTCGTTTATTTTGCAGTTACTGTAATTTCGCAATTTATATCGGGCTTTACGATAATGCCGAAATCGGTATTGCCGATAATCTCGCCTCTTAAAACGTCAAGCGTTTTGGGTGTAATTATCTCGATTTGGGTATCGGATTTGACTGTCAATTGCCCTTTTCTATCAACAAAAAGCATTGAGAAAAACGGAGCTGTGGAAATCAGTTTTCCATCCGTTATTTCGCCACCGATAACCGTATCTTCAAGCACTGCGGTGCATTTAAACCAAGTATCATACGCTCTTGCATACACATAGCGAGAAAGTGTATGGTCCTTTGTTTTTGGGAAGCCGACTGCATAACGGCGGCTTATATCTTTTGAATTTGCATAGCCACCGCTAATACACGGCTCGCACTGGTAAATGGCATACATATTGCCCTCTTTATCCTGTTTTGCAAAGTTAGACATATATGTATTATAAGAATCGATAAGTCGGGCTGAATCCTTGCTTTCAATACCGAGCCAAAACAGCGCTTCACCGCGCTGAATTGACCACGCATGACCGCAACAAAGGGCGGGGCCATCGGTATCGCCCTCCCACAAATTCTCCCACCAACGAAGTGATGAATTAAACATTGGTGCATTGTTAGTATAAATGCAATATGCATCGTGGTATTGCATTACATCCTTTGCAAAATCAATATACTCTTTTTTGTACTGCACCTTTCTTGCAACGTAAAGAACGGTAAGCGCCGTGCAAGAAATCGAGCCATCCTCATACTCGGTAGTGTATTTATCAGATTTTTCGCTTTCGGTTGGGAAATCAAGCCCGCGTTTTACCATAAAATCAGCAATTTTTATGGAATAATCTTTAAATATCTTTGCCCTTTTATCGCTAAGAGTAGACAGTATTTCGTACAAGTCGGCTATCGGGAATATAAGGGCTGTAACGGTTGTATAGTCCCCGTGGCGACCGCGGACAATAGCACCGTCCTCGTTCATATAGTAATCAATCAAGCTTAAAACAACGTTTATTGCCGTTTCGAGATACTCATTATTTTTATAAAGGCGCCAAAAATCAATTAAAATATTAGCGCCGTTAAATGCTTCTTGTAGGCGGTCGCTTCTGTATGTATTATAAGCTCCCATTTTTTCAGGAAAAGTTTGCGGCACGGGAATAATGGTTTGGCGCTCTCTGTAAGCCGACTCATTATCGGCCAAAATAATGCGGCGGACATTCTCGATATTATCGATAATATCTTTATCGGCGGCAAAGTGCTGCATATAACGAAGCGCCGCCCAAGCCCACATATTATGCTCGCAAAGGTTGGTATCGATATAGTCCTCATACTGAACAAAGGGTGGCATAAATACATCGGTGCCATCAAGCGTTTTGCCGATTATTCTATCGCGATAAACGGGCAAGGATTTTAGACTGTCGAGGAACATTGTTTTCCAGTCATTATGAGAAAATGCGATGCACTCAATACCCTGTTTGCCGTTTTTGCAAGGGATAATTTTATAATAGCCGTATTCTTTTGTTTGAACATCTATTTCTTTAGCCGCGGGATATGTATTAATTTCTCCCGATGGGGACACTACCCTAATTTCATCGCAATCGCCTATAATTTCGGCCGTTATTTTTTTGCCGATAAAGGCGGAGGATAATTTATAGGACGCTGCGGGTATGCCGAGTATTTCGCTCGACTTTTCGAGTGCTTCGGAATATGAAGAAACGGGTGTTAATACCGCTTCTATTCTACCATCATTTTTGGGTGTGTTTCCGTAAACGCGGTCAAGATTATCTATAATCTCAAAGCCCGTAAAAAAGTGTAATTCGGGCGGGTACACAATACGGAACGACTCGGTGTGGGTTTTAACCACCAGCAATAAATTATTTTTATCGGGACTTGTGAACATACAGGTAAGCACACCCGTATCTTTATTAAAATAGGGCGATGACACCAAAAACTGATGTGTCCACTCACCATTTGGTTGGCTTAAGAAATTTAGCGGCAGGCGTGCGGCAAATTTTGAGAATACATTATTTTCGTATTCCCAAACAATTTCTATGCCGTAATCTTTATTATTGATAGTTGTTGTAACACCGTACTCTTTATCGCGCATTACTACGGTATCATCCGTAATGTCGGTAACTGTGGGCGCGCAAATATGGTCGCCGTGCGGTGTGGCTGCATCCTTTGGCAATGTGTTCACATCTTCAGTACGCAATGTATAAGATACACTGCCGAATTCGCATTTGCCATCGGTTATATCAACCTTTACGCTGTATCTATTATCATAAATACGGGTTATTTTTCCGTTTTCTGTTACTATTTTAAAAGGTTTCATAAAAAGCTCCTTATTTAAACTTGTATTCCGTTGTTTTAATAACCGTCTCGGGTGAATCCGAATCGTGAATTTCAATAACTGCGCCGTCTGCCGATAAACTTACCACTGCAAATACGTGTGTAAATTTGCCGATATTAAAGTTTGTTATGTTCCCTACAGTTGCTGACGGACAATTTTTATTGTGTTCGTGCCCGTTAAAATATAGTTCAACATCATATTGTTCCGCTAATTTAAGCAGCTTTTCTCTACCGAAATCGTTTTCATCAGTTTTGGGTAAAATCGGAGATGTAAAGTTAGTACCGTCCTTATCGGCGATAGCATAATGACAAGCAAATACAACTCGTTTTCCCGAAGATTTTTTAAGAGCCTCTTCTATCCATTTAAGCATCGCGGGACTTACTTTACCCGTATTTTGAAGGGCATCATTAGGGTCGGTCATAAAATAATCAGCAAAGAAGCAAATAACGTTTGTGCTGCCACATTCAATAAGCATCTTATCCTCAAATTCCATAACATCGGGGTCATGATTGCCGCGTAATACGAAATAGGGCTTTTTTAGTGTAGGCGCATACTTATTAAATAAATCCAACTGGCTTTGCGTAAGTGTTTTATTTGCTGCATAGCCATAATGTATATTGTCGCCTAAAAACAAAACGTAATTTATATTCTCTTGAGTATTAACCCACGCACTAACATTTTTCAGCGTCCTTACATGGCGCATTTCTTCTCCTATGTGTGCATCTGAAAAAATTGCAAAGGTTGTGGTGTCGGTCGAATTTTCAACTGTATAAACGCCATCCTCTTTTGGGGTTACGTTTGTGTTTTGTGTAACCGATGATGAAGCACTTTCGGTTTCGTTTTTTGAAGGTTTTTTAGGTGCGGTGCAACCCGTAAAAAGCAGTATTAATATTAAAAGCAATAAGGTTAGTTTTTTCATCGTACCTTACCGCCTTTAAATAACATTTTGATTTTAAGCTTTACACGGCGCAGCAAAACAGTAAGTGCGTTATTGCGTAGCACACAATAGATTTTATAGGCAAAATTATTAACCGAATATTCTTTGCCGCTGTGCGTAAACCTTACAACCTTGCCGATAATATCATCATCAACAATGCCGTATTCTTTATATAAAAGATTATCGCCGCGCATAATATAACCGGCACGATTTCTTCCTATTACCCTATGTAAAATAAACTTACCGTATGAATTACGATAGAGCGGTAAATCGTATTTTTTAAGCGGCCCATCGTTCTTTTTAAGTGTTACGGTATCACGGCCGCTAATAAGCATTGGTCGCATACTGTTGCCGTTTGGGGTAAAGGTTACCTCACCCTCGCGCTCTAAAATCTCTTCGATAACGGGCAAAATTTCTTCAAGAGTTACTTTCATTTTCTACTCCGTGATTTTCATTGTATTGAATGAGAGCTCTGCCGCCGAAACATCCATATTACAGCAAAGCTTATAAACACTCACTCGAGATAAAACCATATCAAGCACCAATAACAGTTTTTCCATAATTTCCCTATCGGGTTTGCGCTGGGTTTGGGCTAAAATAAGCGGTATTGCCTCACTCGGTGTGAGTTTTCTGATAGAGTTTTCCTTCGCTCTTTCAATAAAGCAAATAGCACCAAGCGGCACACACTTATTTTCATTTATATCATTTTTTCCGCTAAATGGGGTGCCGTATGCAAAAACTTTATTATCCACCACACGCACCGCGGGTTTATCATCGTTTAGTATGTATGCCCTATCCCCCAGCAATTTTAGCCAAAGGGATGTATGAGTTGATTTTCCGACACCGCTATCGGCCGAGAAAAGATAGGCATAGCCATCTGCCACAACGGCGGAAGAATGTAGCATCATACCGTTAAATCTAAGCAAATTAAAATAAAAATCGCCGCCTGCCAAAACATATTCATATTCGGGCATATAATCGGTACCGCGTTGTTTTTTTGCACAATTATCGAGCCGCTCCTTACTTACGCTAATGGTAATATCGGCGGACATATCATTTTGCTCACTTATCATATAGAGCTGTGCTTTATCGGCAAGATACGCATACTTTAAATCCATATTAACCTTTAAGCCGGCAATATTATAGGATGCCATATTTTTTCTCCTATCGTCTTCTTTTGCTGAAAAGCAGAATAAGTCGCAGCATTTGTGCGAGTGATACCATTAGTGCTGCAACATAGGTCATTGCGGCGGCGGTAAGCACACGCTTTACGCCGCTAATTTGCTTATCATTTGTCAATAAATAATTATCTCTAATAGCCGAAACTGCGCGGGTTGATGCATTAAATTCAACCGGCAAGGTTATAAGCTGAAAAAGTACAACCAAGCCGAAAAACACAATGCCGATATCTACAAGAACAGACACATTAAACAATAAACCGATAAAGAGCAGCGGCCAAGATAATTTTGAGCCGATTTGCGTTATCGGAATAACCGCCGCGCGTATTTTTATAGGAATATACTGCTTTGCATATTGCACCGCGTGCCCTGCTTCGTGGCAAGCAACACCTACTGCCGCCACCGTTGTACTGTCATATACATTTTCGGACAAGCGAATTGTATTGCTTTTGGGATCATAGTGGTCGGTAAGATTACCTGCTACGCGCTCGATATTTACGTTTCTTACTCCGCTTTTTTCAAGCACGCGTCTTGCCGCTTCGGCACCCGTTAACGAGCAATTTACCTTTGAATATTTATTAAATGCGGTTGTTACCATAATTTGTGCTATAAGTGATATCAAAATAGCGGGTACAACAAGCACTAAATAGTAATAGTCAATTCCATAAAAATAAGGCATAAAACCATCCCTTTCTCACTAATTTATGGTTTGTAAACACATCCGATTTATACATTGAAAAGGAATTCTACAACATCGCCGTCAACCATAACATATTCCTTGCCTTCGGTACGTACAAGGCCCTTTGTTCTGGCATTTGCAAGGCTTGAGCATTCATCCAAATCTTTATATGCGATAACCTGTGCACGAATAAAGCCGCGTTCAAAATCACTGTGAATTTTACCAGCCGCCTGTGGTGCCTTAAAACCATTCTTTATAGTCCATGCTCTAACTTCCTTTTCGCCGGCCGTTAAGAATGAGATAAGACCTAAAAGCGTATAACTTTTTTGTATAAGGCGGTCAAGGCCCGAGCTTTCAAGTCCGAGTTCTTCCAAGAACATTAGCTTTTCTTCCTCGCTCATATCAACCATATCGGCCTCAAGTCCGGCGCAAATGGGTAAAACCTGAGCGTTATCTCTTTTAGCAATTTCGGTAACCTTTGCAAAGTGCGGATTATTATCGACTGTGCCGCCCGAAAAATCTTCCTCGCTCATATTAGCGGCATAGATTATGGGCTTTGCGGTTAAAAGATTAAGTGTAGACATAATCTCACTTTGCTCCTCAGTCAAGCTCATACTTCTTGCCGATTTTCCGCTTTCAAGCACGGCATATAATTCTTTTAAGAAATCAAGCTCGCCTTGTAGTGTTTTATTGCCCTTTAAATCTTTGGTTGTTTTGGCAATTCGGCGCTCAACCATTTCCATATCAGAAAAGATAAGTTCCAAATCAATTGTTTCAATATCGCGTGCGGGGTCAATAGAGCCCTCAACGTGAATAATATCATCATTTTCAAAACAGCGGACAACGTGAACTATGGCATCAACTTCCCTGATGTTGCCAAGGAATTTGTTACCGAGTCCCTCGCCCTTTGATGCACCCTTTACAAGACCTGCAATATCAACAAATTCTATTACCGCGGGTACTATCGGCGGCACCTTATC
>SVOM01000049.1 GCA_015066405.1 Oscillospiraceae bacterium | reverse complement strand
TGATTGCAAAGGAAATCTATGTTGTTGGTAAGGGTGACAAACACCGCACTGTGTATTTGAATGACAAGACGGTCCATGCGATTCGTGAGTACCTGAAGGTGAGAAACTCAGATAATAAAAATTCATAGCACTCAAGAGGAATGTTGCGTTCGTTCGTGCTTTTGCCACCAAGATTCTCAAAAAGTTTAGATAAAGATATATTTAACGAAGATGAAACTTTATCAATGCTTTCCAGTGTAGCGTTCTTTTCACCGCGTTCCAGCTGACCGATATATGTCGGGTGGCAACCGGCAAATTCGGCTAACTTTTCTTGGCTTAAACCAAGTTGTGTTCTATAATTACGGATACGTTGACCAACCGTTTTTGCCAAATCACTCATCAAATCACCTCTATATTATAGTCTATTGATATTGTTTTATATATTCTATAGACTATTGATATTTATAATTTGATATTGTATACTATGAATATCAAATCCTGTATTTTTTGTGCTTATAGTATTTTTAAGAGGTGAAAATATGAATAAATTCCACACCTGTTGTTTTATTGGGCATAGAACTATAATCGAAACCGACGAGCTGATATCACAGCTTTATAATATAATTGAAACCCTAATTGTAGAGAAAAGGATTGACACCTTTCTTTTTGGCAGTAAGAGCCGTTTTAATAGCCTATGCCAAGAAACAGTAACTAAATTAAAGAAAAAATACCCACACATAAAACGAATTTACGTGCGGGCAGAATATCCGTATATTAGTGATGATTATAAGAAATACCTTTTAGAAAATTACGAGGACACCTATTACCCCGAAAGAATAAAAGCCTTGAGTAAGGGAGTATACATTGAAAGAAATTATGAAATGATAGATAAAAGCGACCTTTGCATAATTTATTATGATGAACGACTCTATCCTGCTACCCGAAAAAGCGGAACGAAAATTGCGCTTAATTATGCTATAAAACAAGGAAAACACATCATAAAGTTACCTAAAAATTAACACCCTAATATTAGCCCCTACAATCCTAAATCCTAAATCCTAAAAAAATCACCCACAGCAATGTGGGTGATTTTTTGTTATTCCTCGTCCTGCCAAACCTCAACCGGTTTGTTTGCATACTTCTTTTTGAAAATTTTGCGGCGGAACAGGAATATCGTATAGATAAGCCATAACGCGAAGAATATACCGCAGGCGATTACTGCGTGCATTAGTGACTGTGCCGCAAAGTTAAGCAGTAATAAAAGCGGCGCAATCATAACCATTGCGGGGAAGTTTGAAAGGATATAAAGGCTCGAGGTCGGGGTGCGAAGGCCGGGGTCGATTTCCTTCATCAAAATCATACCGTTTGATGCAGTACCCGTAAAGGTGCCGTAACACATTAAGAACATTTCGTGCTCGAAACCCTTGAAGCATTCCTTGGTTGCCTTGCGAACGTATATATAAGTAATTACAGCGCCCACCGCACTTAAAATTATAACGGGCAGTATGTAGTTTTTGATATCGTTAATCTCGATAGCGGCAACGCCCGCAACAATCATAAGGTCAAAGGCAAAGCCTGAAATACGGTCCATTTGATAATTGTTAATATACTTGCGCTGCATTAGTCTTTCCTTGCGAAGTCTTTTAACAATTACCTTTATAAGCATGGCGGCAAGCGATGCCCACAAGAAGTTAAAGCCCCAAGCGATGCTGTTTGTAAAGGCAGACAGTCTGCCGAGCAAATACATAAAGCCGAAGGAAAGCGCATAAGCGAGGGCGACAAAGCCGACCTGCAAAGTGAATTTATCGACCGACTCGTTATCGGGAATTTCGGTTTCTGCCGATGCTGTTTGGTCGATTACCTCATCGTTTTTGATGCTGCGCACCTTAATCTCGCCGCGCTTTTTATAAATGTTAATATACATTATACCAAACACCGACGCCACAATAAAACCAATGGAGGCAAGCGACAAGCCGAAGCTGCCGTTACCTGCAAACTGTGCCTCAGGGGTGTTGGTGAAATTGATATCCCAAGTTAGTGCGTTACCGGGACCCTGACCGAAAGCAAGCGGCAGAATAAGACCGCTAATATACGAAACAATCTTTTCACCATAACGAGTTATAAGGAACATAATTAGCGTTATGCCAAGACCGACAAATGCCTGCAGCATATAGGTACCGCCCTGCACTGCACCAAACTCAAAAACCTGTGCCTTGCTGGTCTTGTGGGTGCTTTTTTCGGTTTTAAGGCTCATTGCCGCAAAGCCGATTGCCAAGCAATGATATGTAATAACCTGCATAAGATGATTATCAACAAGCACAAAATCAAATTGCTTGGCAATAAAATTCACAAGCAGTAACAGTCCACCGCCGAGGAGTGCCGACGGAACTAAACACTTGCGTAAAAACGGAATGGTTCTTCTTAAAATGTTGCCGACCATCAAAAACATTAGTAGTAGGCCGAGCTGAACTAAAAATTTCCATACTGAATCATAGTTTGCCATGGTAAAATCCCAAGCCATAAATATCCCCTCGCTTTTAAAGGTTACTTTAAGAAAATTATACCACAGCAAAATTAAAACTGCAATAACTAATAAGCAACAAAACGGTACAGAATTACGAGATAGGCACTAAGCAATATTATAAATTATATTGAAATGTTCATAAATAGATGGTAAAATTACTGTAGAGATTTTATAAGGAGTTTTTATGAAAACCGAGAGAAACATTTTAATTGCATTTTTATTAAATTTATTTTTTAGTATATTTGAATTTGTTGGCGGTATTTTTACGGGCAGTGTTGCCATTGTTTCGGATGCGGTACATGATATCGGCGATGCCGCAAGCATAGGTATTGCCTATTTTCTTGAAAAGAAAAGCAAAAAACAGCCCAACAGCAGTTACACATACGGCTATACAAGATACTCCGTTATCGGCAGTGTTATAACAACACTCATTTTGCTTGTCGGCTCTATAGGTGTTATATACAACGCCGTAATCAGACTTTTTAACCCTGCCGAAATTAACTATAACGGTATGATTATTTTTGCGGTGGTTGGCGTTTGTGTGAATTTCGGCGCCGCATTTTTAACCCGTGAGGGTGACTCGCTTAATCAAAAAGCCGTTAATCTGCATATGCTTGAGGATGTGCTAGGTTGGGTGGTTGTTCTAATCGGTGCAGTAGTTATGCGCTTTACTGATTTTAAATTTATCGACCCTATTATGTCTGTCAGCGTAGCGGTTTTCATCTTTATAAATGCGATAAAAAATCTAAAGGAAGCCCTCGATTTATTTCTTGAAAAATCACCGCACAATATGTCGGTTGATGAAATTAAAGAGCATCTGCTCGAAATTGATGGTGTGCTTGACGTTCACCACATTCACCTTTGGAGTATGGACGGTCACAGCAACTATGCCACAATGCACATTGTGACCAATAAAGAGCCGCATCATATCAAAGAGGCGGTGCGAGAGGAATTAAGTGAGCACGGCATTGGTCACACAACGCTTGAGCTTGAAAACGAAAACGAACATTGCGATGATAAGTACTGCCATGTAAGCTTTGAAGCACACCCACACCACCATCATCACCATCATCATTAAATTGTTTTAGGAGAATTATAAATGCTAAAACGAATTCTACCTTGCCTTTTGGCACTGTGTCTTTTTTTGTGCGGTTGCATCGGACCTAAAAATAATGAGGTTACGCCGTCATCCGAGCCTACCGAATCGGTCGAATCAAAACCTGTCGAGCCGGTTTATGACGGTGACCCTGCAAAACTAAGGGTTATGTCGTATAACCTTATGCCTGACCGCGATGATAAACCGGTGTATGAACGTATACCCCGTCTTAATAAGCTTTTGGAAGATTTTAAGCCCGATATTGTTGCAACAGCTGAAGCCGACGTTTCTTGGCGTGGACTGCTGCAAAGCACACAATTCGGCCCCGTTGACCGCTATTCATACACCTTTGCCAGTGCAGACGGCGATAAAAGTCACATTTCAAGCTTGGGTATTCTTTATAACAAAGCGCGTTTTACCCTTTTAGAACATGATGCACATTTCTTTGACGACTACAACGATACCGAATTCCATCCCGGTTTTTACATAGGCCTTTTCTGGGCGCGCTTTAAGGATAATATTACGGGCAAGGAAATTATCGCCACCACAACACACTGGCAGTTCAGCAGCGGCAAGGACCCTGATTGGGCAAACACAACCCGCCGCTATCAAGCAAACGAATCGGCCGACGTTATTAACGGTTTAATCAAAAAATACAAATGTCCCGTTATTGCGATGGGCGACTTTAACTGCTACTCGGTTAAAGACAGAGCCGTATATTTAGAAAAGATGGCACAATTTAATATTGAGACAACCGATTTTGGTGATAAATACTGCATGGTGCCCTTTGAAAAGAAAACGGGACTTATCTCGGCAAAATATTACGATGGCGTAAAGTTAGGCGATGGTGTTGATTGGCCTACTATTGATAACGTATTTATTCATGCCGACAAGTTTAAGGTTTTATTTTTTGATAGCTATACAGGAGCTAACACAGACTACGGCGGCATGATATCCGACCACTCCCCCGTATATGCAGATTTAATTTATAAATAATTAACAAAGGAAAATAAATATGTCAGAAAAACAAAACGACACCTTAGAGCAAAGAAAAAAGGCACAAGAGGAGTTTATTAAGCTTAAAAAGATACAAAGCGGTGAAATGGCACCCGAGCCGAAGCCAAGCGAGGTGGCGGTTATGCCTAAAACCTTTTCGGAGAAGCTTAAAAATTTCTGGTATCATTATAAATGGCACACCCTAATTTCGCTGTTTTTGTGCTTTGTTTTGGTAATTGGTGTGGCACAGTGTGCCTCGCGAGAAAAATATGACGCAAAGGTTGTGCTTTACACCAACAACTATTATTATGACGGACACATTAACGCTTTGGGCGAATATTTAACTCAGTATTTCACCGATATTAACGGTGACGGCGAGGTTAAAATTCAGGTGCTTGACTGCTCCTACGTAGCTGACGGCAAGGGTGATACCGATTATATAAACTCGCTTTCAACCCGATTAAATTCTACGCTGTCGGGTGACGGCTCGGTTCAACTGTTTATTGTCGACAAAAAGAATTACGAGCATCTAAACACTGTGTTTGACTCGGTTGATGAATTTTTTGTTGATTCGGCACCTCTGCCTGATGACGTGCATGAATTTTTTAAAGAAAAAGATTTAGAATTGCCCAAGGACTTAATTATAGGTCGCCGCATAGTTGAGGGCACCCTTATTGAAAAGGAAAAGGATATTGAGGTTTACACCAAGGAAAACACAGCAGCGTTAAATAAAATCAAGCAAAAAGTAACCAAGTAACGCTATTGACATTTGACTCTTACTATGATAAAATTTATTTAAAGAAAGACTATTAACGGAGGGTATACCGATGAGCAGAATTAAGACTATCACAACTAAGGATATCGCAAAGACCGTAAACAAGGGTGGTTGTGGCGAGTGCCAGACTTCTTGTCAGTCAGCTTGCAAAACCTCTTGCGGTGTTGCTAATCAGCAGTGCGAGAATAAGGAAAGCAAATAATTTTCGAAACACATTAAAAGGCTGCCTTAACGCCACAGCTCGTAAGGCAGTCTTTTTTATTGGGAGTAATATATGGTACATCAGTATAAACTAAACGGATATAATATTATACTCGACACCTGCTCGGGCTCGGTACACACCGTTGACGAGGTTGCGTATGATATAATATCGTTATACAAGCAAAAAAGCACCGACGAAATTGTCGATTACATACTAGATAAATATTCGCACCTGCCCGACGTTGATAAAAACGAGGTTTTAGAGTGCATTGAGGATATTAAGTCGCTCGAAAAAGACGGCAAGCTTTTCACAAAGGATGAATTCGAAAATCTTGCAATTGATTATAAGAATAACAGCAAGGTTATAAAGGCGCTGTGTCTGCACGTAGCACACACCTGCAACCTTAACTGCTCGTACTGTTTTGCATCGCAAGGTAAATACCAAGGCGAGCGTGCGCTGATGAGCTTTGAAACGGGCAAGCAGGCCTTTGATTTTCTAATTGCCAACTCGGGCAGCCGAAAAAATCTTGAGGTTGACTTTTTCGGCGGCGAGCCGCTTATGGACTGGGAGGTTGTAAAGCAGCTTGTAAAGTATGCGCGTGAGGTAGAAAAGAAGCACAATAAAAACTTCCGCTTTACCCTCACCACCAATGGTATACTTATTGATGACGAGGTAATCGACTTTGCAAATAAAGAGATGAGCAACGTTGTGCTTTCGCTCGACGGCCGAAAAGAGATTAACGACCACTTCCGCAAGGACTATAACGGCAAGGGCAGCTACGATACCATTGTGCCGAAATTTAAAAGACTTGTTGAAAAGCGTGGTGGTAAGGACTACTATATGCGTGGCACCTTTACCCACAACAACGTTGATTTTACAAATGATATTTTCCATATGGCAGATTTAGGATTTACTGAACTTAGTATGGAGCCTGTGGTTTGTCCGCCCGACGACCCTTATGCCCTCACCGAACAAGATTTACCGGAGCTTTTTAAGCAATATGAAATCTTGGCAAAGGAAATGATTAGGCGCAAA
>SVOM01000014.1 GCA_015066405.1 Oscillospiraceae bacterium | reverse complement strand
CCTGCATTTACCGATGGTCTTATCGGTACACCCAACGAGCTTAAGCTCAAATACCTTGCCGATAACGATTTTAAAGATTTATCGGGCGATGAACTCAAAAAAGCTATTTCCGAAAGCATCAAGGCAAAGGATGGCTCTTCACTCGTAGGTAATATGGCGGCTCAGGGTACAACTCCGCGTCAGCTTACCGACCTCATTGGTTCACTTTGCGACCTAACAAGTGGCTCGGGAGATAAGGGAACACCCGTAGTTCTCGTTCAAGGTTACTTTGATAACTACACTAACTGCTAACGGGAGGTAAAAGGATATGGAAAATAATAAACGTCCAAATTCAATGGAGCGCATTACCACAAAAGCGCTTGCCGATGCATTCATTGATGAACAGATAAAAGAAATTCGCGCTCAGGTTGGCGACAAAAAGGTTTTATTAGCTCTTTCAGGCGGTGTTGACTCCTCGGTTGTTGCTGCACTTCTTATCAAAGCCATTGGCAAACAGCTTGTATGCGTTCACGTTAACCACGGCCTTATGAGAAAAGATGAGTCCGAAAATGTTGTTAAAATTTTCGGCGAAGAGCTTGATGCTAACTTGATTTACGTTGATGCAACCGATCGTTTTCTTGATTTGCTCGCAGGTGTTGCCGAGCCCGAAAAAAAGAGAAAAATTATCGGTGCGGAATTTATAAATGTTTTTGCTGATGAAGCAAGAAAGCTTGATGGTGTTGAGTTTTTGGCACAAGGCACAATTTACCCCGATATACTTGAGAGTATCAAGCAAGCAGAGGGTAAAAAAGCCGTTAAATCTCACCACAATGTAGGCGGTCTTCCCGAGGACCTCAAGTTCCAGCTTGTAGAGCCGATTAAACTTCTCTTTAAAGATGAAGTACGTGTTGTAGGCGAGGCACTAGGCCTTCCGCACGCTATGGTTTACCGCCAACCCTTCCCGGGTCCAGGTCTTGGAGTAAGATGCCTTGGTGCTATCACGCGCGACCGCCTCAATGCGCTTCGAGAAGCCGATGCGATACTGCGTGATGAGTTCGATAAATGCGGACTTGCCGAAAAGGTTTGGCAGTATTTTATCGCTGTTCCCGATATTAAGAGCGTAGGTGTTAAAGATGAAAGCCGCTACGAAGGTTGGCCTGCAATCATCCGCGCGGTTAACACCACCGACGCTATGACAGCGACAATCGAAGAAATTCCCTACGAAATACTCCATAAGATAACCAATAGAATCACCCACGAGGTTGAAGGTATAAATCGAGTATTACTCGACTTAACACCCAAGCCGATTGGCACTATCGAGTGGGAATAAACACTTCACGCGTCCAGTGGACGATGAAGTGAAGTGTTTATTAGCGCCGCGGTCGACAGGTGCACCGCACTCCAAGCGAGCGCAACGTCGGGCACCGCAAGAGGGTTCCTTAAGGCGCAAAGCGTTATAAGTCCGATATACAATAAAAATAACACTAAACGGCTTGGAATTATTCCAAGCCGTTTTTTAATCTTCTTCTAACAGTTTTGCGGGGGAAATATTTATTACCTTTGCCATTTTAAATAGTGTTTCAAGTGAAACACCGCGAACAGTGCCTGTACCCTCAACTTGTCCGACAAAGTTTACGCTTTTATCAATAAGCTCTGCAAAATATTCTTGTGTATATCCTGCTTTTTTGCGATAATAGGCAATTTTCAAGCCCAAAGTAATATATTTATCAGAAAACTCTGTTTTCATTGTTCCGCCCCCTTGTATTATTAGTTTACAAGGAAATTATTTTATTATAGCGCCCAAACGAAATACCACTATTATTGATTTTGATAACAATTAATGATATAATAAGAAAAAACTTTCGGCGGTGATTATTTTGAATTTACTACATTTAAAGCATGCCATTGAGGTTGCAAAGTCGGGCTCGCTCGGCAAGGCATCGGAGAAGCTGCTTATTGCCGTGCCCAATATCAGCCGTTCAATAAAAGAGCTTGAAAGCGACCTTGGTATTACTATTTTTGACCGCACCACAAAGGGAATGGAATTAACTCACGAAGGCGAAGAGTTTATAAACTTTGCCAAGGGAATTTTAGGCCAAATTGATGAGGTTGAAAAATTTTATAAAAACGGCTCTGCCAAGAAGCTAAAATTCACTATTTCGGTGCCCCGCGCTTGTTATATTTCTTCGGCGTTTGCGGAATTTTCTAAAACGCTTACGTGTGAGCCGTGCGAAATTTTTTATAAAGAAACCAATTCCGAACGCACCATACACAATATGATAAACCATGATTACAAGCTCGGTATAATAAGATATGCCGAAAACTACGATAAGTATTTTAAGGCAATGCTTGAAGAAAAGGGCTTTAAATATGAGCTTGTTACCGAGTTTACCTACTCGCTCATTTTAAGCCGCGATAACCCGTTGGCAGATAAGGAAAATATTTCATTTGATGATTTGGCAAATTTTATAGAAATTGCCCACGCCGACCCGTATGTACCCTCTATGCCGATTGCAAAGGTTGTTAAGGAAGAATTGCCCGATAACATAAATCGCCGCATATTCATCTTTGAGCGTGCAAGTCAATTCGATATACTTTCCAAAAACCCCGAAACGTTTATGTGGATTTCTCCTGCCCCACAAAGTTTGCTTGACCGATATAATCTCATACAGAAAAAATGTTGGGACAACAAAAAAATATATAAGGATGTACTGATTTATAAAGACGGTTATAAACTGACCGAGCTTGATAAGAGGTTTATAGAAAAGCTTACCGAAGCTAAAAATCTATACTTGTAATGCTCTGCCCTGCCGAATTTTCGGCGGGGCTTTTTCATACAATTTAAGGTGTTATCAAAATTGATAATACCTATTATGCGTTTTAAGAATTCCAAACCGTTTAAAAGTTTGTTAATATAATAACAACAAAAGAATAAGTTATGATTTTTGTTAGGAGGATACTAATGGAAAACAAAAATTATTTAATAGTAGACAGTGTTGAAAAGCTCGAAGAAGCTATCGCACGTACAAGAAAGGCACAGCAAAAATTTGCCACCTATACACAAGAACAGGTTGACAAAATCTTCTTGGCTGCCGCATCTGCCGCAAATAAAGCGAGAATTCCTTTAGCAAAGCAGGCCGTCAGCGAAACGGGTATGGGAGTAGTCGAAGACAAGGTTATCAAAAACAACTATGCCGCCGAATATATTTACAACGCTTATAAGGATACAAAAACCTGCGGCGTTATTGAAGAAGATAAGGCATACGGTATAAAGAAAATCGCCGAGCCGATTGGCGTTATTGCGGCGGTTATCCCCACCACCAACCCGACCTCTACCGCAATTTTTAAGTGCTTATTGGCGCTCAAAACGAGAAATGCCATCATCATCTCTCCCCATCCGAGAGCAAAAAACAGCACTATTGCCGCGGCAAAATTGGTGCTTGAAGCCGCAGTGGCCGCGGGTGCTCCCGAAGGAATTATTGACTGGATTGACGTGCCAAGTCTTGATATGACCAACACCGTTATGAAAGAGGCCGATTTAATTTTGGCAACGGGTGGTCCCGGTATGGTAAAGGCCGCTTATTCGAGCGGTAAGCCAGCCCTGGGTGTAGGCGCAGGCAACACCCCCGCAATTATTGATGATACCGCCGATATAATTCTCGCTGTAAACTCGATTATTCACTCTAAAACCTTTGATAATGGTATGATTTGCGCATCCGAGCAGTCGGTAATCGTGCTAAAAGATGTTTATGATGCGGTAAAGGCGGAATTCTTAAACCGCGGTTGCTATTTCCTTACAGATGCAGAAACCGAAAAGGTACGCAAAACAATAATTATCAACGGCGCGCTTAACGCTAAAATCGTTGGTCAGTCGGCTGTTAAAATTGCCGAACTTTCAGGTGTAGATGTTCCAAAAAACACCAAAATTCTTATAGGCGAGGTTGAAAGTGTTGAACTCTCCGAAGAATTTGCACACGAGAAATTAAGCCCTGTGCTTGCTATGTACAAGGCGGAAGATTTTGAGGATGCTCTAACCAAAGCCGAGCACCTTATAGCAGATGGCGGTTACGGACACACCTCGAGCATATATATAAACGAGATTACCGAAAATGATAAGTTAGCAGAGTTTGCCGCACGTATGAAAACCTGCCGCATACTTGTTAACACCCCATCCTCACACGGTGGTATCGGCGACCTTTACAACTTTAAATTAGCACCGTCCTTAACGCTTGGTTGCGGCTCTTGGGGTGGCAACAGTGTATCGGAAAATGTGGGTGTTAAACACCTGCTCAATATTAAAACAGTTGCAGAAAGAAGGGAAAATATGCTTTGGTTCCGCGCTCCCGAAAAGGTATACATTAAAAAGGGTTGCTTGCCCGTAGCACTTGATGAATTAAAAACAGTTCGAAATGCAAAACGCGCATTTATAGTAACCGATACCTTCCTTTATGAAAACGGATACACAAAACCCATAACCGATAAATTGGATGAAATGGGCATTGCACACACCACCTTCTTTGATGTTCAGCCCGACCCAACACTTAAAAACGCAACGGAGGGTGCAAAGCAAATGGCGGCCTTCCGCCCCGATACCATTATAGCCCTCGGCGGTGGCTCTGCTATGGATGCCGCTAAAATTATGTGGGTGCTTTATGAACACCCCGATGCCGACTTTATGGATATGGCAATGCGCTTTATTGATATTCGCAAGCGTGTATACACCTTCCCAAAAATGGGTGAAAAAGCGTACTTTATTGCCGTTCCGACATCGGCCGGTACGGGTAGTGAGGTTACACCTTTTGCAGTTATAACCGATGAAAAAACAGGTGTTAAATATCCGCTTGCCGATTACGAATTACTTCCCAATATGGCTATAATCGATACCGATTTCCATATGAGCGCACCTAAGGGTCTTACCGCAGCATCGGGTATAGATGCGGTTACCCACGCGCTTGAAGCGTACGCGGCAATGCTTGCCACCGATTATACCGATGGCTTAGCCTTGCAAGCTCTCAAAAACATCTTTAAATATCTCCCCCGCGCCTACGATAACGGACTTACCGATATTGAAGCGCGTGAAAAAATGGCCAACGCCGCAACCATGGCAGGTATGGCTTTTGCCAACGCATTCCTTGGTGTTTGCCACTCGATGGCACACAAGCTCGGTGCTTTCCACCATCTGCCCCACGGTGTAGCCAACGCTTTGATGATTGAAGAGGTACTCCGTTTTAATGCAAGTGAGACTCCTGTAAAAATGGGTACATTCTCGCAATATGACCACCCCCATACACTTGAACGCTATGCCGAGATTGCCGACTATTTAGGTCTTGGCGGTAAAAATGCCGAAGAAAAGCTTGAAAAGCTTATCGCCGCTATCAACGAGTTAAAGGCAAGAGTTGGCATAAAGGAAACCATCAAAGATTACGGTATTGATGAAAAGGTGTTCCTTGATAATCTTGATGAAATGGTTGAACAGGCATTTGATGACCAGTGCACAGGCGCGAACCCACGTTATCCGTTAATGAGCGAAATCAAACAGATGTACTTGAACGCTTATTACGGCAAACACGAGAACATTTAAGGAGGCTTCTATATGCAGTTTGATGAAACTATAAAGGTTAGAAAAGAAAAGAAAATTTACCGTGTAGGCAACAAAACAGTAAAGCTTTTTAACAACGATTTTTCAAAATCCGATGTCCTTAACGAAGCACTTAATCAGGCGCGTATTGAAGAAACGGGACTTAATGTACCTAAACTTCTTGACGTTGAAATGATTGACGGCAGTTGGGGTATAGTGCTCGAATATATCGATGGTAAAACGCTTGAGCAGTTAATGGCGGAGCATCCCGAAAAAGAGGATGAATACCTCGAATTATTTGTTGATTTACAGATGGAGGTTCACTCAAAGCGCGCTCCGCTTCTTAATAAGCTAAAGGACAAAATGAACCGCAAAATCAGCGAAACTACGCTTGATGCAACCACTCGTTATGAATTGCACACCCGCCTTGAAGGTATGCCTAAGCACGTAAAGGTTTGCCACGGAGATTTTAACCCATCGAACATTATTATAACTAATGATGGCACGCCCTATATTATCGACTGGGCGCACGCAACCCAAGGCAACGCCGCAGCAGACGTTGCAAGGACCTATCTTCTATTTAATCTTGAAGGCAAAAAGGAACTTGCCGATAAATATCTCAACCTTTTCTGCAAAAAGAGCGATACTGCAAAACAGTATGTGCAAAAATGGATGCCCATTGTTGCCGCTTCACAGTCGGTTAAAGGAAATGAGCACGAGCGTGAGCTTTTACTTTCCTGGGCTAATGTTGTTGATTACGAATAATAAAAACTCTCTCCGCCGAAGCGGAGAGAGTTTTTATTTACGCATTTATTTTTCCTTTTTGCTTTAGTTTACGGGCAACATAAATCGCGGGGGTATCAAGCAAGCTTGTAAAAATGTAAATTACATAGGTTGAAAACATTATGGAAATCAATGTTTTGGTATCATACCAGCCCGCAAAAGCAACGGTGGTAAAAATCACAGTATTGAGAACTTGAGATATAAGCGTTGCGGCATTATTGCGAAGCCACAAAAAGCGTACCCTGTCCCCTGTCTTTTTAGTTGTAGCATCCCACAGCTTATGATAAAGCCATACATCAAACCTTTGCGAAATAATATACGCTAAAAATGAAGCTAACAAAAGGCGTGGAGTTGTGCTGAATATCGCCCGTATATGCTCGCTTGCCCAATCGCTCGCGGCGGGTGTATATAAAAGCCAATACTGTGAAAAAGCCAGCATCACAAGTGAACTTAAAACGCCCAACCATACCGCTCGCGAGGCACACTTTTTACCCTCGTTTTCGCTCAATATATCGGTTATAAGATAGGTTGAGGCAAACATAACGTTACCGAGTGTTTGCTCCATACCAAAGCCATTTATTATCATCAAAACCTCAATATTTGCAAGCACTGTGCAAAGGGCTGTCATAACATACAGTCCCGTTTTGCCGAAAATACGATAAGCAATCAGTACCGTGCCGTAAATCAAAAGCACCGAGCCTATCAGCAATAATTCATTTTTCATAAATATTCCCTCTTCCAAGGGGGCAATAAAAAAAGCGCGCCAATGGGCGCACTTATGCTCTTTTGCCCATAGTTTTGTTTAATGACAGGATGGTTTCGAACTGTCGCATTAATAATATTATTATTTTTCCGTTTTGTCAAGTAAATATTAAAATTTGGTTGAATTTGCCGCTACGGTACTATATAATTGCTTTAGATAGTATAAAGGAGTTTTGACTATGACTTTTTCACGTCAAGATACTGCTATTGCAAAAGCAGTAGCAATAGTTTTGATGTTTATGCATCATTTATTTTTGTTCGGTTATCGCTTGCCCGAGGGTGTTTATTATTTACCTATCACGCCGCATAACCATGAGGCAATTCTTGCCACGTTTGGTAGATTATGCGTAATGATTTTTGTATGCCTTTCAGGATTTGGTACATACAAGGCGCTTGAAAAAACCGATAATACCGCAAATTTTGTTTTGAAAAAGATTTACGGACTTTACAAAAAATATTGGTCTGTCTTTTTAATATTTATACCTATCGGTTTGCTGATAGGCGTTCCGAGAATCAGCCGTAATCTTGTTTCATTTATATACAATTTAACCGCGATAGACACATCCTACAATGGTGAATGGTGGTTTTTGCCGCCGTTTATACTGTTATGCATAGCATCGCCTTTTCTTATTAAAGTTATTAACAAAAAGTTTTCTTCTCCTGCCGCCGAGTTTCTGATAATCATACTCGTTGCCGCTTTTTGCAGAGATATTGTTCCGGAGATTTTTGATATCAAATTTTTGGCAGCCTTCAGTAATTCCTATTTTGGAATAGCGTTTGAGAAAATGTTTTATTTTATACCGTCATTCCTTATGGGCGGTGCAATAGCTAAATACGGCTTGTTTGATAAATACCTATCCGTATTCAAAAAATGGTATATTTCGGTGCCCGTTTCATTAACAATAATGCTGATAACTGTATATATGCGCCACAAAACAGGAGACCGCGCCGATTATATATTTGCACCATTATTTATCATTTCCTCTGTATCTTTAATAAGAGGTATACCCTTCATTAGTTTTATAGCTAAAGAGCTTGGAAAAGTATCCACTGAGCTTTGGCTGACACACAGTTTCTTTTGCTATCATTTTATACCGCAAATAATATACGCACCAAAATACTCTATACTTGTTTTAATTTGGTTGCTCATAATCAGTTATGCGGCATCAAAACTACTTGTGTTGCTTGTAAACCTTTTTGAAAAAGGGGTAAAAAAACTAAAAGAAAAAAAGTGCAAATCATAGGAGTGCATTATGGCAAAGGTTTTTAAAAAAAGCAACGCGCTTATTAACGAATACAAAGCATATAAACGCAAAATACGCAATTGCTGGCTATATAGCTTTATTGCGGCGGTGGTTATTTCTGCCGTTTCGTATTTTGGAAAAATTTATATTCTTTTTGCCGCTGTTGCCCTACCAATTTTTGTATCTCTCTTTTTAACGACTTTTTACGGGCGCAAGCTTAAAATTTTAGCGGCAGGTATAGAGGGCGAGCAAAATTCCGCAAGACTTATTTCTCGCTTGCCTGAGGACTTTTGCGGTTTTCAAAATGTAAAGGTTACATTTAAAGGCAAAACAAGTGAGACCGATTTAATCGTTATAGGCCCCACGGGCATTTTTATAATAGAGGTTAAAAACCTTAACGGCACTGTTATCGGCAATTATGAGAGCGCTAAATGGACACAACACAAGGTAGGTCGTGGCGGAACACCCTATTCAAAGAAATTTTACAGTCCCGTAAAGCAGGTAGGCACGCACATCTACCGTTTGGCAAACCACTTGCGGCAAAACGGCATACGCCAATATGTTAACGGATGCGTATTTTTTGCAAACCCCGAATGTCGCTTGCAAATAAACGACACACCCGACAAAATTCCCGTATTCGGCAGTAGTGATGAACTCATACGCTATATTATATCGGGCGAAAAAGTATTAAACGGCAATGAAATTAAACAAATCGGTGATTTTTTAAAGAAAGGGTAATAAAATGAAAAATCGGATGCATACAGGTGAATTATATTTACCGAACGATGAAGAAATTTTTGTAGAACAAATAAAACGCCTTGATATGCTTTATGACTTTAATAACACCCGCCCTACAGAGCTTGAAAAACGCAGCGAAATGCTAAAAAATATGTTTGCCGAAATAGGAAGCGGTTGTTATATTGAGCCGCCTTTCCACTCAAATTTCGGCGGTAAGCATTGCCATTTTGGTAATAATGTTTATGCCAACTTTAATTTAACGCTGGTTGATGATACACATATCTACGTGGGCGATAACACAATGTTCGGCCCTAACGTAACGGTTGCAACGGCAGGACACCCTATTTTGCCCGAGCTTCGCGAAAAAATGTACCAGTATAATTTCCCCGTACATATAGGTAAAAACTGTTGGATAGGCGCTGGTGCCATAATAGTCCCAGGTGTTACAATAGGCGATAATACCGTTATTGGCGCGGGCAGTGTGGTAACAAAAGACATTCCGTCAGGTGTAGTGGCCGTAGGTAACCCGTGCCGTGTGCTCAGAGAAATTAACGAGCACGATAAAGAGTTTTATTTTAAGGATAGAAAAATAGATTATGAAAAGCTCTAAAAATATTTGTAAAATCAACCCGCGCATAGTATATGCCGTGTGTTTTGCAGTGATTCTTATTGCTGAGATACTTATTGCCCTATTTGTAAGGGATTCGTTTATTCGCCCTTACGGCGGGGATATATTGGTTACGGTGTTGATTTGCTGTTTTGTCAGAATCTTTTCACCTAAAGGCGTCAGTCTTTTACCGTTATGGGTGTTCTTGTTCGCGTTAGCGGTAGAAATTGCGCAGTATCTTGATTTCGTATCTCTTTTGGGACTTGGCAATATTGCCTTCTTCCGTATACTGCTCGGAACTTCTTTTTCCTTTATTGATATTATTTGTTATGCCGTGGGTTGTGGATTATTTTTCATTTGCGAAACGGTATTTAGCCATAAAGGAACAGCATAATTAAATATTATACAAAAAAGAAGCGGTTATTCGCCGCTTCTTTTTTCTTTTTTATGATAATTATATGAGTAAATAAATGGTAGAGCAACCATTATTACAAGTATTGCCAACATACACGCCGCGGCAATAATTGACGGTAAAAAGGCACAAACGAGAATGAAAATACCGCATATAAACCACACTTTACCGGCAAAGCGGTGGGTTGCATTCCAGTTTTCCTCGCTATTTAATGTCCACGCGATTTTTATGCCTATTGTATAGTTTTGTTTGCATTTTGGTAAGTAATTACCCACCGTTATCGCCATAAAACCGACCAGCAAGCACATAAGAGTCGAAACATTTATATCAAACCCGAGCGCCGTACCGTATACGAGCACACCCATAATAACCGATATTGCGGGCACCACCCATATAACCATAGTTATGGCTTTGGGGCTTTGATTTTTGTTTTTGGGGTCTTTGGCAGTAATTATCAAACACAACCAAAACAACAATACTAAAACAGCGGGCATTAAAAATACGCCTACTGCCTTTGATGCGAAGCCATCGGGTGTGCCATCCGCCGCCCAGTGAATTGTAAATACATCGGGTAATTTGTTCCACATTATAAGCCCGAACAACATAGGCAATAAGGTTACAACCGATGCTACCGCTATTTTCAATTTATTATTTTTAATCATTTCCGTTTTCCCCTTTCAAATTGGTAAGCCATAACATAGTTTCTTCGAGTACCGATACGTTAATTTCATAAAAAATAAACTTGCCTTCGCGTGTATCTCTTATTAAATCGGCATCCTTAAGCACCGATAGATGCCTTGATATTGCGGCACCCGTTATAGTAAACTTTTCGGTTATATCGCCTGCTGACATCCTACCGCCACGCAGCATATCGAGTATCTCACGACGCACAGGGTCGGCAAGTGCTTTGAGAGTTTGTTGCAGTCCCATTTTTACACCTCACATTTAACATTTAACTTAATTGTTAAATATATTATAATAAAACTTCATTACTTTGTCAATAGGTATTTTTTAAAAATGTAGCAATATGAATATTTTTATGTTATAATGGTACTGTATTTGAAAATATGGAGGTGAAACCGTTATGGCAAAAAGGCGTTTTTTGTTTTCAACAACACAAATAATTATGTTGAGCTTCCTTGTCGCTATACTTATGGGCAGTTTTTTGTTAGCGCTTCCTA
Organism: Oscillospiraceae bacterium; assembly: GCA_015066405.1. GTDB lineage: Bacteria > Bacillota > Clostridia > Oscillospirales > Acutalibacteraceae > SIG565. The sequence goes on along the minus strand of SVOM01000014.1, from coordinate 28,274 downwards.
TAAGTTCTGCAAGTGGTAAACCCATACCTTATATTGATGCGTTATTCACCGCTACAACCGCAACCTGCGTTACAGGGCTTGTAACGGTACCCACCGTTACCACCTGGAGTATTTTCGGTCAAATTATAATACTTATACTCATACAAGTAGGTGGGCTCGGTGTCATAACGGTTATGTCGGGTATTATGATACTGCTTCACCGCAAAATAGGTTTTGCCAACCGATTGCTTTTACAGGATGCCTTCAACCTAAACACCCTATCAGGTCTTGTACGGTTTGTAAAAAAGGTGATTCGCGGCACATTTATTGTTGAGGGTATCGGTGCATTACTTTATATGACGGTTTTTATACCTGAATTCGGCATTAGAGGTATATGGATTTCGATTTTCAACTCAGTTTCCGCCTTTTGCAATGCAGGTATCGATATTATCGCAAATAACAGTCTGTGCGACTATGCCACACACCCACTTATTAATGCCGTTACCTGTTTGCTGATAATACTCGGCGGCATCGGTTTTATTGTATGGTGGGATGTTATAAGGGTTTCTAAATTATTTAAAGTACACCGCTTTAAAGCTTTAAAACATCTATCACTGCACAGTAAAATTGCTATATCAGCAACAGTTTTTTTGATAGCCATAGGTGCTGTTTGCATATTTGCTTTTGAATACAACAACCCCTTGACACTTAAAAATTTATCACTGTTCGATAAAATTCAGGTGTCGGTCTTCCAATCGGTAACAACAAGAACGGCGGGTTTTATGACCGTTCCGCAAGAAAATTTGACAAATGCTTCTTCATTTGTTTCAATTTTGCTTATGTTTATAGGTGGCTCACCTGTGGGTACTGCAGGCGGCATAAAAACCGTAACGATAGTGATACTTATAGCCGCTGCATTGGCTACCGTTAAAAACAACAACGAAACTTCCCTTTGGCAACGCACCATTTCGAAAGACGCAATCCGCAAAGCAATAGCTGTTGTTTTTATGTCTTCGGCTATTCTATTTATTTCTACTGTTCTATTATCTCTCACGTGTGATGCCGCGGCTCTTGATATACTTTACGAAACAGTAAGTGCCACCGCAACCGTTGGGCTGACAAAGAATTTTACGCCATCCCTTAATTTTTGGGGTAAGATTATAATAACAGCCACTATGTACCTTGGAAGAATAGGTCCGATTTCTCTCGCCTTTGCTTTTAATTTCAAAAAGGTAAATGACAACAAAATTGAAAATCCAAATGAAAAAATCAGTGTAGGATAGAAAGGAAAATATTATGAGTATTAATAAAACCTATGCCGTATTCGGACTGGGCAGATACGGCCTCGCAGTCGCAAAGGAACTTGTAAACAACGGGGTTGATGTACTTGCAGTTGATTTTAATATGGCGGCAGTCAATGAGGCAGCAACATATTTGCCCCTTTGCAAATGCGCCGATGTTACCGATGCGGATACGCTATCAAGACTTGGTATCTCCAATATAGATGTTGTAATTATTGCTATGGCAAGTAATCTTGAAGCAAGTGTTATGGCTGTAACTCTTTGTAAAGAAGCAGGAGTACCCACAGTTATTGCTAAGGCGGCCAACGAAATGCACCAAAAAATACTTCTTAAAGTAGGTGCTGACAGGGTGGTATTCCCTGAAAGCGAATCAGGAATTCGACTTGCAAAAAACCTCTTAAGCCGCGGGTTCGTTGATATTATCGAGTTATCTAAAAACGTTTCAATGGTGGAATTAACTATACGTCCCGAGTGGGTTGGCAAAAACCTGCTTGAACTTAATTTAAGGCGCAAATATGCCGTCAACGTTGTTGCTATATGTACAAACGGTACGGTAACTACCGATATCGACCCTATTGCACCGCTGAGGGAAGATATGAAAATGATAGTAATCGCCGATACTGCAAAAATAAGCAAATTAAAATAAAGGGTACTGTTATTATGAAACAATTAATTTTTGACACTAAAAAACTAGTATTGTCTGCACTTTTTGCCTCTCTTATATGCATTGCGACAATGATTATAAAAATACCAACACCTCTGGGCGGTTATGTAAATCTTGGAGATGGAATTATTCTCATCTGCGCGTGGATTTTGCCGCCCGCGTTCTCTTTCCTCGCGGCAGGAATAGGGTCCGCTTTGGCGGATTTATTCTCGGGATACATAATATATGCACCCATAACATTTTTAATAAAGGGGCTTGTAGCCGTTTTTGCGTACTTAGTCTTTAAATTTCTTCACACTAAGCCGTTAATTGCACGTATTATAAGCGGCGCTTTATCAGAAATTATAATGATATTAGGGTACTATTTATTTGAAGGTTTTCTATATGGTTTTATCCCATCACTTGCCAATATACCTGCAAACGCTGTACAAGGACTTGTAGGTATAATAATTGGCACACTTCTTATCAATTATGTTAAACGCTTAACCGAACGTTTTTGCTGACCGCACAAGTCATAACAGCAATTTTGTGCTACTTTTTGGCATTTTAGTTAATTTACATTTAATATATTCTTCCGTATAATAAAGGTGTATTAAATTACCGAAAGGATGAATAAAACTATGGATATTAATCTTCTTCCACCGGAAAAATTGGCCGAAAACGCAAAGATTAAGCTTAACGTTTGCGAGCACGAGGTTGATATGTATTGGAAAGTAGCTATCGAGGTGCTTGAGGTTATCGCCGAAAACAACCGCAAGGGCGAGCCGACACTTATGGTAGTTCCCTACGGTCCGTTAGGTCCCTATGCGCGCATAGCTGAGCTTGTTAATAAGTATCGTATATCACTTAAAAACTGTTGCTTTATAAATATGGATGAGTATTTAAACGATGACAAAACATATATTGATTATAATCATCCGCTATCTTTCCGTGGCGGTATGGACCGCACCTTCTACAGCAAAATTGATGATGAACTCAACGTTTTGCCCGAAAACCGCATCTTCCCCGAGCCCGGTAAAGAGCATATCGTTATGGACAAAATCCGTGAGTACGGCAAGCTCGATATGGTATTTGGTGGTGTTGGTATCAACGGCCACTATGCCTTTAACGAGCCCGAAGAAAATGTAACGGCCGAAGAGTTTGCCACTCGCGAAACCCGTGTGCTTAAAATCACAAGGGAGACCAAAACCATCAACGCATTTATGAACTGCGGTGCTAATCTTGATGCTATACCTGACTGGTGCATAACCGTTGGTATGAAAGAGATGCTTATGGCAAAGAAGGTTCGTATGTGTATGCCGAGAGACTGGAACGCAGGCGCGCTCCGTAAGGTAATACTCGGCGATGTTACCGCATCGGTTCCCTGCTCACTCTTCCAAAATCATCCCGATGCTATGCTTTATGCGGCGGCGGTTGCAACGGCTTGTCCCGTTCCCGAAATCCGTGTATACAACAAATAATGCCTATGTTTAATTTGGTTATAAAGAATGCAAATATTGTTTTACCCGATACAGTTGTATCGGGTAAAAGTGTTTGTATAACAAATGGAAAAATTGCCGATATTACCGATAAAAATATATCGTGCGACAATATTATTGATGCAAACGGCGGTTATTTGCTGGCGGGCTTTATTGATACCCACATACACGGAGGCGGCGGTGCAGATTTTATGGATGCCACTATAACCGCTTTTGAAACCGCAGTAAAGGCGCATCTACAGCACGGCACAACGTTGCTTCTACCTACCGCTATGACGGCGAGTGAAGAAGATTTGGCGGCATTTTTAAACACCTTTAAAGAGTTTAAAAAGACAAGCCTTTATGCCGAATTGACCCCCGGTGTACATCTTGAGGGCCCGTATTTTTCGGGTGCCAACCCCAAAAGTGCAGGCGCACAAAAGGCAACACTACTGAGATACCCCGATTTAGATGAAATTAACCGCTTACTAAAAATTGCCGATGGCGATATACTGCGTTGGGATGCAGCGCCCGAATTGCCAAATTCTAATAAATTTGCCAATGTTATGCGAGATAACGGCATTATTTGTTCCATGGCGCACTCTTTTGCCACGGCCGAAGAAGCGCTTATCGGCATTGAAAACGGCTTTAACCACGCAACACATTTTTACAATGCGCTTACAACCTATCATAAACGCGACCAAGTGGTTTGCGGTGGTGTTGTTGAGGCGGCATATCTTGATGATAATGTAGTAGTCGAGCTTATATCGGACGGATGCCACATACCGCGCTCTATTATGCTTTTAGCACTTAAAATTAAGGGACCCGAAAAGGTTTGCGCTATTACTGATGGTATGCGCCTATCGGCAACCGATATTAAAAGCGGTAAACTCGGCAGTTTGAAAAACGGCACCGAGGTAATCGTTGAGGACGGCGTTGCAAAACTGCCCGACCGTTCATCCTTTGCGGGTAGTATCTGCACTATGGATAGAGCGCTCAAGGTTATATGCGAAAAGTACGGCATAGATATAACCGTTGCCACTCAAATGCTGTCCCTCTCCCCTGCGAAGCTGTTGGGGCTCGATAAAACAAAGGGAAGCATCGAAATTAAAAAGGATGCCGATTTGGTTATAACAGATAAAAACCTGTGTGTTACAAACGTAGTTTTAGGCGGTAAAAAGGTAAAATAACAAACGAGGTGTTATTCTGGTAAAAATTCTTCCGGGATGTATTTTTCAACTGTTTTTTGTAGATTTTCTACCGTAAATCCTCCGCCGATAAGTGTGGTTTTGCCTTCTCTTTTTTCGGTTCGCACTATTGCGTGCTTTTGGGCTAAAGCTTCGGTGTAGTCATTTAAATAGTATATTTCAAAGTTTCGTGATGCTGTATCATTGCTCGCAACATAATTACCACCCCATACATAATGGGCGACCGTTGGCAAAAATTGTGGTTTTTCTATATACACATCACCCGTTTTGCCGTCCTTTACAATATCCAAGCTCAAAATTCCCGCCAAGGCGCTGGCGCCCTTTCGTATACCCGAAACCATTGTGCCTAACGAATAAACCGCCAAGGTTTTATAGCCGTTTTCATTTGTTAGCCACTCGACAGGTTGTATACAATGTGGGTGCATACCTAAGATCACGTCAACTTCCGCTTCGTTTAAAAACTTTGCGTATTTTTTTTGCATACTATTTAGATTAAAGGAATACTCATCTCCCCAATGGCAAGAAACGATTATAAAATCCGCCTTTTCTTTAGCAATTTTAATTTGTTTTTCCATAAGTTCTTCTTCAAAGTATGGTATAACAAATTCACTGCTATTGGGTTTGCTTATGCCGTTTGTACTGTATGTATAAGTTAAAAAAGCAACCTTTATACCCTTCCTCTCGATTATCATAATATCGTCAGTAGATGCTTTGTTAGGGTAATATCCCAAAAGTTTAACATTTAGGGAATCAAATAACTGCTTTGAAAATTCCATACCTTTTATTCCGCAGTCGAGCATATGATTGTGCGCTATGTTCACAACGTCAAATCCTAATTCGGCCAACGTATTCCCCATAGCAGACGGACTATTAAAAAGTGGAAAGGCTTGAATATCGCGGTGCGTACCGCCAATCATTGATTCTTGATTTATGTAGGCAATATCAGCATTTTTTATATCATCCTTAATCTGCTCGTAAAATGGGAAAAAATCATAATTCGCATTATGCAAATCAGAATAATCTGCCTGCATTCCATTTTTCTCGGCAGCATTTTCTATTGCATCGTAATAAAGTGATGGGTGAAGCAGATTGTCGGGACAAGCATAAAAACTTATCTTGGTATCTTCTACGATTTGCTCTTTTACTCCTTCATCATTTGGTGGGTTATTGTCGGTTTTTTTGTTAGAACACGCCGTTAATGACGCCAAAACCAAAAGCACACATAAGAAAAACGCAAACAACCTTTTCATATTTATATTCACACGTTCCTTTCAGTAATTATTAAGCACATTTTACCACAAAAGCAGTGTAATTTCAACAAACCTCACATTGAATTTGACTTTACTCATCATATTTTATATAATATCAGTAAAAGCATTAGGAGATAATTATGGTAAAAATCGGAAACGACTGGGATGAAATTTTAGCGGATGAGTGGCAAAAGCCATATTATTTAGACCTTCGTGAATTTTTAAAAAACGAATATAAAAATCACACCATTTACCCCGCTATGAATGATATTTTTAACGCCCTTAAATACACCTCCTTTGCTGATACAAAGGTTGTAATTATCGGACAAGACCCATATCACGGGCCGAATCAGGCGCACGGGCTTTGCTTTTCGGTTAAAAAAGGTGTTGAGCCACCGCCATCACTTAAAAACATTTTTAAGGAGATTGAAAGTGATTTACATATTACCGAGCCCGCCCATTTTGGCGAGCTGACTGCTTGGGCAAAACAGGGCGTGCTACTGCTTAATAACGTTTTAACCGTACGTGCCGCATCCCCCAACAGCCATAAGGCTTCGGGTTGGGAAAAGGTTACCGACCGCATAATAGCGGAGCTGAATCGTAAAAATGAACCTATTGTATTTTTGCTATGGGGCAATAATGCGATACAAAAAGCAAAAATTATAACTAATCCGATACACAGGAAGCTGACAACGGTGCATCCGAGTCCCCTTTCGGCTTACGGCGGATTTTTCGGTTGCAAGCATTTTTCCAAAACAAACGAGCTGCTTGAAAAAGCAGGATTTACACCCATTAATTGGCAATTATAGAAAAAACCATTCATCACGTGATGAATGGTTTTTTGTTATATAGTTTCGGTTTTTATTATGGCATCAAAGCCCGCCGCTTTTAATTTTTTAGCAGTCTCTTCAGCATTTGCTTTTACTTTATATGCTCCAACCTGCACCCTGTAAATTGTTTCTTTTTTGGGTGCTTCTTTAAGCTTAAGCTTGCCGAGCTCTACAACTGCTTCGGTAATGGCGACTGCACATTTTTCGGCAAAATCTTCGCTTAAAATAATGGGGACATCGGTTACCGAATCCATAAAGCCACATTCAAGCAGTACTGCAGGCATACGAGTTAATCGCAGCTCCGCAAAATTTGCGCTCTCAAGTGGTGAAGCTCGGTTACCTTTAAGTCCCGTTTTGGCTATAAGCTTATCATAAAGCAGCTTTTGCATATTTTTGGTATACGCATCAACCTTTGTGTATACATAAGCCGAAATTCCGCCGCCCTTGCCGCCGTTTATACCTGCGTTATGATGCACCGAAATATAAATATCTGCGCCAAAATCGTTGGCCTTTTTTGCGCGGTTAGCAAGCGATACATTGGTTTTACCGGTTGTATCATCAATGCGAATAAGGGAAAGTCCATCATACGCGGCCAATTTTTTCTCGACCTTATCGCAAATGCGGTCGTTGAGTGTCCATTCCCTTGTTTGCTTGCTGTCAAGCGTTTTTAAAACTCGCTTGCCGGGTTCATTTATATAATGCCCTGCATTAAGCGCCAGTTTGAACATCCGAATCACTCTCCTTTAAAGCTTTAAAGAACAAATCGGCCTTTCGTGCCTTTTCGGTAAAAGAATTGTTATACCACCAAGCACAAACAACGGCGCCGATTTCAACAAGTGCTTCAACCACACCTAAAACTACATTTTCATTTACGTTTATTGTGTTTATTCCAAATGCTTTTAGCAGCATATTAACAATCACCAAAATTATCATAATGGTTCTTACTATTGTCCATTTTGAAATTTTCATGGATAATGCTCCTTTCTTCAATTTCATTTATTTTATTTTGCATTGCTTTGAGGCGCTCTTCAAGTATAGGGATTTTCAGCGCAAAACCATTGTGGGCATCCACCTTTTTTTCGAGTTGTTCTATGCGATAATTGGTAAGCTTGCCCGAGGTTACTATACCGCCGAAAGTTCCTATCATCGTTCCCACAAGCGCCACCAATGCGGAAACTATCCCATCGTTCATTTTTAAATTATCTCCTTGATTTTTTGCGTTTGCTCGGCATTTAATTTATTCTCACTAAAAAGCGAGGAATACGAGAAAAACACAAAGCCATCGGTTTTAGTTTCGCGAAGCAGTGCTATTTGCCGAGCGATAATGTCGTTTTTCTCGTTCCACTCTGCCTTATCGGGCTCGTTTTGAGTGCCGATTTTATAGTTTGCAAGACCAACATAAAGTGCCGCATTTGTATCTTCAAGCATTGCTTGCCAAACGGGCAATAATTTATCAAAGCAAAACTCCGACTTTGGATATTCAAACCCAAAATACAGCTGCGGCATAATATAATCAACATAGCCGCCGTGCGCCCAGCCCTCAACATCGGCAAACAACTCATTATAGCACCTATCAATATCGGCCGCAGGGCTTACACCAAACATTATATTTTTATTGTATGCCTTTACAGCGCAGTAAAGGGTATGTATAAGCGCGTTTACATTTTGCCGCCGCCAGTCGCCCAAATCGAGTGGTGTAATTGCGGCAGATGCATATTCCTCATACGAAATTTTATCAAACTCTATATCGGATGTAGGATAAAAATAATCATCCAAATGTATACCGTCAACCGCATAGTTCTCGATAATCTCTCTTACGCCGCTAAGTATCAGTTTTTTAACATCGCTTTCGGACGGGTTTAGATATATGCCGCTTTCGGTTATGCAAACATTTTTATCGTTAGCGGTGTTATCATCGGTAAGCCACTGCTTTGCGGGGCTTTTGTCGGGCAAGGTATTAACATCATTACTCGCAGTAGATACCCTATACGGATTTATCCACGCATGCACCTTAATACCAAATTTGTGTGCGGTATTTATCATATATAAAAGTGCATCGCCATCGTACCCGCTTGCATATTTACTTTTAGGAAAAATATTACTGTTATATAGCGCATCGCAAAAGGGACGCACATGAACAAAAACATTATTGATGCCCATATCCTTGCATTTTTGCACACATAAGGCAAACTCTTGCTCAAAGTCTTTTTCGGCAAGGTTACCAAGTTCGCTAAAGGTCAGCCAAACGCCGATAAGCTCTTCGGTTTTTTGAGGTTTTTCTGTTTCCTTTGGGGTTTCGGTTTTACTTTGACATCCTGTTAGCAAAATGCAAAGAATTAGCACAAATATAAATATTTTTCTCATGTTGTCCCTTTCTAAGCTACACAGTTTCCTTGTAAACAAAGGTTAGCTTATTTAGTTTTATGTTGCCGTGTGCCCTAAGCTTTACCGCGATACCGAGGCACCGCACAAGCGGTAGAACTCTATAGGCGGAAAGTGTTTTTTTGCCGTTATATTTAATATTTATGACGGTGTTTTTTACACTATCACCCATTTCGTTAACAAAGTCGACAAAGACATCACGCTCGGCAAAAATATTTGCAAAGAATTTTGTGAATATCTTTTTATCGTAATAGTTATCATCATAAAAAAGCCCTGTTGTGAGGCTGCTTTCAACAACCTTTTTTTGAATATTCAGCAAGGCATCAAAGAAAGTATCGGTACCATCAGTACCTTTAAGCCGTGCCATATAATAAGAGTTATTACCTACCACACTGCAAATTAAATTGACACTGTTATTTGCAGCATAAGCAGCCTTTATAGATATATCTTCCGAAAACGACCACCTAAACCACGCCGCCGCAGTTACAAACTCACGGTTACTTTGGAGTATGGCTCCCGATAAATCAAGCACATACGCCCTATTTTTAAGAAACAAGAAATACTGCCTATTGCAGTAGCACGATGTGGCAAAAGAAAAATCTTCTTCGGCCAATTCCTCCTCTATTGCGCGGGACATTCCGTATACTGACACTGCACCGTAATCACTAAGGGCATTAAGGGTATATACCTTATTATCACTGTTTGCCCAAACCAAACGGTTTTCGCAAAGAGCCACTGTTTCAGGTAAATCGCAGCCGATATTGGCATGTAGATGTGTAACGGCAAATTTATTCGATGCACAATCTGCACAATATATCTCCTTTTCCTTGAAAATTACAAGTGCCTTATTTTGCCTTGCAAGTGCAGTTATTTTTTGCGAAGGGTCGCCAACCAAATAGCAGTTTTCTTCAGGAAAATAAAATGGGTTATCCTTTGCACTCACACATATTTGCGAAGGATTATATTTATTGCCTGCAAGGCACAAATAAGCACCCGATTCTCTTGAAGAAAACCATATACTCTTATTAACCGATGCAAGCTTTATATCATTTTCAGGTTTTTTAATGGTTACGGTAATCACAATATTATTTTCTTTTCCCCTTACATGCGGAGGTACATAGTTGACAAAACTTAAATACCCCATTGATGGTATAAAGGTTATGAAAATTTGCTCGCCGTTATATATAATAGGCTTTGAGTTGTTGGCTTCGGGTCTTAATTCAAAATCGAGCATCTCGCCATCGTCTAAATATACCTTACAGTTAAAGCGTTCCAATTTTCCATCCTCGATAATATTTTCAGGCAAATAAAACCTTGTAGACAATCCATCTGATGTATATGTACACTGGAAGGAATTGTTAAGCATATTTATTGGCTCTTTGTATTCAGGTTCCGGCAGTTTTAAAGTCGTGTCATCGTGGAAAATTCCTCTGCCGTTTACATAGTATTTTGGTATATACATATCCTGCTTGCCAAGGGCTATCCAGTTGTTCATATCGGTGCTGAGCTCATATACCTGTAGCGCATACGCATCCTCGCGATTTTCAGCAAGCTGATTATACACACTGACATACGCATAAACGCCGCAGCCTAAATTTCGCACCGCCGAAAACACGGTTATAGATTCAGGGCGGAGATATGCATCGTTAGAGGTATGGGCAAACTCAAGCGATGCTATTTTTATGGCTTTGCCCCTCTCACTTAACAAATGGAAATGGTAAAGCATCCGCATATCCTTTTCCTCGCTTGAAAATACCGCCACCTTGTAATATTCGCCATCAAGAAAGATAGTGGCTTGACAAAGCTGTGCCTCATTTTTACAAAGCGGATTTTCCTCATAAAAAGGTTTTTCCTCTGTAAGTTCGGTAGATGGGCGGTTTTTTAGGCCGCCCGCCGAATATATCATATTTTCACTATCATAAATAGCTGCGTTTTCCCGTGTTTTATTGGTGCCGCATGAGAAATCATCAACCGCAAACTTTTTTTCTTTTTTTATTTCAAGTTTAGGATATATCATACGTTTTCCCCCTCTATCGCGGCATTTTATCGACTACCTTGTCGGTGGTCGACTTATAACGGGTCCGCATTGAATTATAGGATTTAACAAAAAAGTTTTGCTTTGTGCTGTCCCCCAGTATCAGTGCCAGCCACATAGCCGTACCGTTACAAAGTGCTTGCTTTGCCGATATAGGTAAATTGATATTTTCTCTTAATGATTTTATATTGGACGCTTTATCGCTCAAATCAAGAATAACCTTGTTTAAACAGCATAAAAAATCTTTTTCAAAGCCATTGGAGCTGCTAAAACTCTCGCCATAATCATTAATTGCGAGAAGTGTTACGGTATCGTTATAAATTTCCTTTACTGTCAACATGTGATACCTCCATTTCCTTAATAAGCTCACTTATATTAGGTATCATACCTTTGGGTAGCCGCTTGATATACTGAAGCGGTGTTATGGCACCCTTGCTAAGCAAATTATCTAATACGCTAACGCTGGTTTCATCACTAAAGGATGCACCCGAAGAAATCTCAGCAACGGCACTTATTATTAAATCTCTATATCTTTGGCCATCAAAATCGAGATACCACACGCCGTTTTGGTCATTTATTTTTATACGGCGATGTCCGTACTGCATAACCCAAAATTCTGCCCAAATACGCGATACCTCTTCAAGAAAGGCAAAGTATCTCGTTTCAAGCATAGCAAGCGGTAATTTGGCGGCATTACGCAACTGAATTATAGCTGAAGTATTGTCGGGGTTAACATCTCCGAGGGCTGCGGCATTGGCGCCGTTTTGCGCCAAGGTATCGTTTATAAGCGGCTCTACAACTCCCAAAAAATTACCCGTATTATCGGGTGGAGATACATATCGTATGGCATTTGCAACATCATCGCTTGTGCCGTAGATTTTAACTATTTGACCGGGGTCATTGGTAATCTCGCCATCGATTATATCGCCGTTTACAACCATCGTTGGCATACCCGTGGTCATTGCCGACCACACGCCCGAGGTTATCATACGGTTTATTGCAATTTGGTTGGGTATTAAATAGGTTACCTCGCTATCGCCATAAGCACTGTTGTGCCTTGTTTCCCAGCAAAATTTTGCAAGCGGATAAAGTCTGATACCGATATCCCATTTTTCTCTGATAACCGCCTTTTCGGTAACGCGACAGGCATAAATTTTATAATTTCCCTTTTCATCGTACTCTTTCCAAAGGCGGGTAAGCACCGTGATTTTTTCCTCAGGGCTAAACTCATTTACATCAAACTGCGTTGTTTTCGAGTAGCGCAATGCTTCTCTGTAAATCTCATCCGCGCTTTTTTTGGTTGCAATAATAATATAGGGCTGTTTTTGTATGTCCTCGGTGTACGGGTCGCCAAAATAAACATTTTCTATTTGTAGCGCTTCGGACACGATATCGCCCTTTATGGCAACTGTTTTGGTATCATCGGCATAAAGCCCCGTAGAAACGCTCGGGTCCCAATAGGTATAAATTATACCTGTGCCGCCAATATAAGCGTTTTTGAGCGTTTTTTCGGCAAGAATACCGAGCTTTAAGCGTTCAGCCGTTACCTTTTGATAATCGTTAAGTGCCGACATAACAAGCGACACTTCTTCGTTATCGGGTAACTGTGCGGCCGAAATACTTTTACCGCTTGATAGTGTCTTGCGGTATTCGGTAACCTTATCTCGTACCCCCAAAGTTTCGGGCACACCCTCGGCAGAATAGGAAATACTAATAGGACCTGATAAAAGCACCGACATTTTATAGTCGCCTATTCGCTTAATTATATTGTGGCGCACAAGCGGACGCTCATTAGAGCACTTCGCACCATACCACTGGTCGCCGACATAAAAACGCTCGTTTATTTTGTTTTGCTCGTATAGGCCTCTACTGCCAATACTGCTTTTAAATTCGACACCCTTTTGATATTCGCTAAAAATTTGTGTCGGACTGTAATTCATATTTTCCTCCCTGCTTTCTGATGGGTTTTGCACCCAAAAGGGTGCAAAACCGCTTAAATTATTCTACAGTAACTGTAGCAACATCGGAAAGAACCGTGCCGATACCGTCTACTGTAATCTTTACAAAGTAGTGATATTCGCCGGCAGTAAGCGATGTATCAAGGGTTAAGCTTGCAGCATTAGCACCCTTAACCTTAACGGCATCGTTACCTGCAGCATCGGCCGCTTTATACCACTGGTAAGAAAGCTCGGCACCGTCAGCCACTGCGGTAACCGAAAGCTCCTCTGAAATTTCGCCTTCGGCAACAGTTATATCTTCGGGCTGAGCTGTAATGGACACCTCAGGAGATAACCAAGCCCAAATGGCATCGAGGCCGCTTTTCTTTACAAATACATCGTAGTAAATGCGGTAATCGAACTTGTAGGCATCGGCATCAACGTTCTGCTCGGGTGTGAAGATACGCATATTTTCGGTCTTTCTAACTAAGTGTGCGCCTTTTTTGGGGCAAACCATCATATAAACCGATTTGCTGTTGTCTGCAGGTACAAAACCGCCTGCCTCGCCTGCTTTAAACTCGTAAGCCGTTCTCATTCTCTCAGACATTACGGGAATAAGTGCCACGCCGTTGATAGAGTTTACCTGAAGATTAATATCGCCCTGTTTAAAATCGCTTACGATAATTTGGCGAGAAATTTCAGGTGTATTCTGTAAAAGCGCATAAATGCCGCCATCGATAAATGCTACGAGTTCTTCATCATAGCCAACCTCTTTTTGTACCTCTTTGATAAGGGTGCAAAGGGTTTCAAACGGATGAGCGATATCGCCTGATACGAGGTTGCTGCGGGTAGCCGCCAAACCTGCAAGCTTGGAAATTACATAAGCATCACACTCGGGAACAACCTTTGTGCGTACATATTCGCCAAGAATTTTACCTGCAAGGTTTGCAACGCCTGTTTCATCCATATCCTCGCGGTCAATCTGCAAGGAACGGGCGCGGTCCATCTGCATTGTGTATGATGTGTTGGACACGGTAATTGCGCCGCGGGTAAAACCTGTATCGCGGTTATAATCGGCTAAGCCCTGAAAATTGATATCGGGGATAATAACCGTTTTTGCGCCTACAAACTTTTTGCCAAAAGCGTTATCGGCAAAAAAGCCGGTTGCACTCTTTTGTGAAAAAAGCTTGTCAAGCTCTGCTGAGTATCTTGTTGCTGTTTCTAATGAATTGATTGACATATCATTTTCTCCTTTTTTAATTCCAGAGTCCCTTTATGAACTCTTCATTTGTGTCGGCCGCGGTAATGCCGCTGCCTGTTTGTGAACCGACACTGCTTTGCTCGGTTTTTTTGCGTTCTTCTAAATGCCGTATGGCTTGGCGTGTTTGCTGATGGAGGTATCTTAGATACGCATCAAACAAATTTCCACCCTTAATCTCTACCTGCTCCAAAACCGATTCGGGCACATCGCTTGCCGATTTAATTTCGGGAAACTCGCGCATTAATTCATCGAGTCCCATAATTTCTTCGGTAGCCATGCCGCCCTCAAGCTCAATGATGCGGTCTACTAACTCGCTATTTCCCGAACAGCTTTCCATTAAAGCATTTTTGTGGGCATTTCTTTGCTGGTTTTCTATTTCGGTAATAAAATCGGTTATGTTTTTTCCGCTTGATTTAGCAAGCGCACGCAGTCTTTCAAGCTCGCCGCTCACCGTATCAAATTTGAGCCCCTTTTGTGCCAAAACAGACGCCTCTTCAGTAGATAACTCACGTATTTCCTTATTGAATTTTACGCGAATTTTCCCATCATTTTTTTCGTGGTCGAGGCCGCACGGGTTGGTATCGGTAACCTCGGCTACACCGCCGTTTTCGGTTGTATTTGGTAGTACAACCGAATCGTTTGTATGTTGTTCACTCATAAAAATTCTCCCTTCTATATAAAGGCGTTACGCCTGTTCACTACCATCATAATTTAAAAAGTCCCTATACTCTGCCGAAACACTCATACGGTTTGCCGTATGCTTCGGTGGTGCCTTGTGGGGCTTTTTACTGCTGTAAATATTGCCTAAAATTATTCCTAAAAGGAAAAAGGCAAAGCCTGTCATAACTAAAGTAACTGTTAGCATTAAATCCAACCTCCGTTTAAATCTTTTTTTGTTATTCCGCCGGATGCAGTGTGAGTTATTCCGTCCTCCCTTTCGGGATGAAAAAGCTTTACATCCTGAAATGCATAACGCAAAGCATCCATCAAGTGATTATCTTTGTCTACCGGACGGGCTTTTGCACCCGTCGAATTTTTCTCCCATACATAGCTCGATAACTCTTTTAAGGTGTTAACGCACTTGGGATTTACATAAATTTTGTATTCCGAAATGTTTGCGATTCCGTTTAAAATACTGTCGGCGCCTTTTATCGATGGCATAATACGTGATATGCCAAGTCGCCGTAGGTCATCATTACTTTTTGGCTCGGCACAGTCGGCTCGTATGCGCTCCTTAGCGTAGCCCTTTTTCTTTATAAGCTCCGCTATGTCGGAATTAAGCATTCGGCATTTATAAAACTCATCATATATGTAAATCAGCTTATCTATGGGATTAACCATAATGGCTATAAATGCCGTTGGGTCGTTTGTGTAGCCGTAATCAAGCCCAAAAAAGTGCCGCCATTTCCACAACTGCTCATTTGGTATATTAGGTACCTCCGCGGTGTAATTTTCGAAAACGAGCCCGTCGGCAATACCCCAGTTGCCAAGCCCCGCCACGCTATAGCGTGATGGGTTTGTGTTTTTCATACTCTCAAAAACCGCTTTGTCGGTAGCATCTAAAAATTCGTTGCACAAATAGTTTGTAGAATAGCACGATACGTTTTTACTGCCGCCATCAAAAAATCTTTTTTTAAGCCAGTGCTTTTCGCTCCAGGGGTTAAAGGTTATGGTTGTTTGCTTAAAAAGTCCACCCGATACGCTACCTCTTGGCACCGATAAATCGAGTTTTTCGAAATCTTCCTCTCGTTCTATTTCGAACGCTTCCTCTATCCATACAAAGCATAAATGACCTGTATTAACTGTGGTTGAAGCGAGCTTTAGAACATCATCAAATCCGCGAAACAGTATTTTTTGTCCCGTGGGCTTGTACACCATTTCCATTGGCGACACTGTGTTTTGCCATAAATGCGCCACATTTAATTTTTCCTGCGCCCATTTAAGCTGTGCAAAGGTTGAGTCTCTGTGGGTGTTCATAACCGCACGGACAACAAGTAAATTACTACCTTTATATTTCATAAGGCGGTATATTAAATTGAGCGCCGTTGTGGTAGATTTTTTAGAGCCCTTTCCCCCTTTTAGAACGCGATAGCGGTGTTTATCGTTTCAAAAATCATCATAGCCGCTGCCGATAATATCGGAAATTTTAATTTTTGATATCATCTACTATCATCACCACCCCTGAATACAAATTGTCGGTAGCACCGTTCGACACTATTGAGCGCAACTCCTTTATAGCACTTAAATCTCCGCTCGCCGCCTTTTTATAAAGCGCCGCCATAATAACGGTTTGCTTGGTAGGACTTTTGATGTTGAAGCCGAGTTCTTTAAGCGCCAGCTTTTCTTCATCACTCGCCTTTTGTTTTAAGAGCGATAGCATTATGTCCTTAAGTGTTTTGCTTTTTGCCAAATCGATTCCTCCCGACTTAAAATGGGCAACAGCCGTTTGTTTGGCTCGCCCTACGCCACGTATTATAGCGAATCATTTTGCGACATTCACCGACATCTTTACTTTTTTGGGCTATTTTTTTAAAAAATAATGCACTTTTTTTCGGTTTGTGGTAAAATAATCGGGTAGATAACAAAAAAATGAGGTTTTTTTATGAAATATATATTAGCTTCGAACTCTCCAAGGCGGCAGGAACTTTTGAAATTTATACTGCCAAATTTTGAGTGCTTACCCGCCGATATTGAAGAAATTTTGCCAAAAGGCATCGACCCGCTCTTTGCACCTGAGTTTCTTGCGGTGCAAAAAGCTATGCATATATCGGCTTCCCACCCCGATGCTCTAACTATCGGCTCGGACACGGCAGTTTTTTTGGGAGATATAATGCTTGGCAAGCCGAAGGACCGAGAAGACGCTAAAATTATGCTTAAATTACTCTCGGGTAACACCCATAAAGTAATAACGGGTTGCTCATTTTGTAAAAACGGTAAAACATATAGTTTTTCCGAAACCTCTCTTGTTGAGTTTTATCCGCTCAGCGACACCGAAATTGAAGAATATTTGGCCACAAATGAATATACCGATAAAGCGGGCGCTTACGGAATACAGGGCTTTGGCTCTGCACTTGTAAAGCGCATAGACGGCGACTTTTTCAATATCGTTGGCTTGCCTGTGGCTCGACTTAAACGTGAACTTAAAAAATTTTGCGAAACAGTAGTGTGATATAGATGAAAAAGAACGATGAGATAATACTCGAAATTGACGGCTACGCTTCAACAGGCAGCGGTGTTGGGCGTTTTGACGGTATGGCGGTTTTTGTGCCGCTTACTGCCAAGGGCGACACCGTGCGAGTAAAGATATTAAAGGTAAAAAAAGCGTATGCCTACGGCAAGGCAGTAGAAATTATCAATGCCGCTATTGCTCGAGCTAATCCCGACTGCGAGGTATTCAGCCGTTGCGGCGGATGTGTTTATAGGCATATTTCTTATGCCGCCGAGTGCGAAATAAAGCAAGATAAGGTGTACAATTCGATAAAACGTATCGGCGGAATTGATATGAAGCCAAGAGAGATAATCGGAGCTAAAAATGTTTACGGCTACCGAAATAAAGCGCAATACCCGATAAGCGAAAACGGTAATGTGGGGTTTTTCGGCACCCACTCGCATAGAGTAATCGAGAATGAAAACTGCCTTTTACAGCCCGAAATTTTTGCGAATATTTGCGCCGTTATAACAAAATGGATAAAAGAAAATAATATATCTATTTATAATGAAGAAACACATACGGGACTTGTGCGGCATATTTATCTTCGCCAAGCCGCTAAAACAAGTGAGCTAATGACGGTGCTTGTAATTAACGGCGATACCGTTCCAAACCCCGATGTTTTAGTAAACCACCTTAAAGACCTTTTGGGCGAAAACTTAAAAAGTGTACAGTTAAATATAAACAAAAAAGACACCAACGTTATCTTGGGAGATAAATGTGTGTTGCTTTTTGGGGATACATACATTACCGATATACTGTGCGGCGTAAAGGTGCGCATTTCCCCCTTGTCGTTTTATCAGGTTAATCGCGATATGGCAGAGGTGCTATACGAAAAAGCCGCCGAGTATGCCGAACCAAAAGGCAAAACAGTGCTCGATTTGTATTGCGGCGCAGGTACTATTGGTCTTTCAATGGCAAAAAAAGCTAAAAAAATCATCGGGGCCGAAATTGTCCCCGATGCTGTACGTGATGCTAAAATTAATGCCGAAATTAACGGTATTAATAATGCTGAATTTATATGTGCCGATGCGGCAGCTGCCGCAAAGCAGTTGGCCGAGCGTGGCGAAAAGCCCGATGTTGTAATTGTTGACCCGCCGAGAAAGGGGTGCGATGAAGAATTACTTAACACGATAGCTAACGATTTCTCTCCCGAAAGAATTGTGTACGTTTCGTGCGATAGCTCTACCCTTGCGAGAGATATTGCGGTGCTTTCAAAACTCGGCTATAAACTTGCCGAGTATACCCCCGTTGATTTATTCCCACGCACCGCGCACGTAGAGTGCGCCGCACTCTTGCGACGCATCGATATAAATCCATAATGGTTTAATATATTACCTTACGAAAACGAGCAATATTAGTTTATTTTGAAAGGAATAAAAATTGTATGAAAAAATTTTGTTTTACAGTTGATGATAATATAATTTTTTTAAAAGATTTAACCAAGGGGAATTTTAAAAGTATTTTTGAGCACCCCTATCTGAATATGTATAAAGCCCTTCACGATAAATATAATCTAAAGGTGCAGCTCAATCTTTTTTATGAAAGCGAAGATTTTTGTTTGTCGGAAATGACCGATAAATTTAAAGATGAATGGACTAAAAACGCTGATTGGCTTAAATTGTCCTTTCACTCACGCAAGGAGAACCCGCCGATGCCGTATGAGGAATCGGACTACAATGAGGTTTTTGCCGATTGCGACAGTGTACATCGCGAAATAATACGCTTTGCAGGGGAAAAATCATTGTCAAAAGCCACCACCATACATTTTTGTGTAGTAACCGAAAAAGGCCTCAACGCACTTTATGACATTGGTGTAAACGGACTTTTAGGACTTTACGGAACACCCGATAACCCACGCACTTCCTACCAAACCCCAAAAGTGCTTGATGAGAAAATAAGACAAGGGGAGAATGTTTTGCATAACGTCATAACATATGCGGGAATAGATATAATTCTTAACTGTTTTGATATTGATGATATTAGGTCAAAGCTTACCGCACTTTACGACCGTGATTTTATAAAGGTTATGATACACGAGCAGTATTTCTACCCGTTTTATCAGCACTACCAACCCGAATATATGGATAAACTGGATTCCACATTTGCTCACCTTACGCAAAACGGGTATAAAAGCATTTTCTTTGAAGAAACAATATAAAAGCAAAAGCCGTGTTTCTTGACAAAACACGGCTTTTAGGTTAAAATTATATTATTGTACGCCTACATAGTTAAATGGATATAACAAGCCCCTCCTAAGTGGTAGCAGTATCTACCGCTTAGGAGTGAATATAGGCTCGCATATCGTGCATAAATTTAATATTTGCCCCCTTAGTTAAATGGATATAACAGACCCCTCCTAAGGGTCAATTGCGCGTTCGATTCGCACAGGGGGTGCCAAAAACCCACCGCAAGGAATGATTCCTTGCGGTGTTCTTTTGTCCCCATATTTATTCAAATGCACTGCATATTTTGCCTACAAAATTATTAATAAATTTCCAAAAAAACATTCTTTTGCCTACATTTGTCTACAAGCAATAGGTTTTCTATATAGGTTAATAAATTAAACGCATTGAAATTGTAGTGATGTTATGATATAATTAATAAAAACTATTTGTGAGGAATTTTATGGATAAAAACAAGATTTTCAAACAAAAAAATATTATTTTAGCATTAGGGGTAACAATAGTTGGTTTAATACTTCTTTTTATTAAAGAACCTGAGTTTTTAGGCGATATTGGGTCTATACTTTTAATCTCTGGCGTATATTCTATCTTAGATTCGTATTTTCTCAAACAATCCATGACTGATATGATTATCGAAAAAATAAATTTAGATAAAGCCGTTGACGACACTGGATTAGTGGATATAGGGTCAAATCTTAGAAACATAAATTATCAAAAATATTTTGAAGAAGCTAAAAAGAATATTGATATACTTCATGTTTACGCACGAACATGGACCACTAATAACTTTGATTTTATAAAAGATACCGTTATGAATAACGAATGTAGGTTGCGCATAATTCTTTTAAATCCTGACTCTCCCTTTGTTTCTGCGTTAGAAACTCATTATGATTATCAGCCAGGCGAATTGAAGAAATATATTAATGAGGTTGTATCTCAGTGGAAAAAATTAGCATATGAATTAGAAATCAAGAAAAGATATTTTACTGATAAAAAATACAGAAAAAAGAATAGAAAATCATATAAGACAAATAAGTGTGGAACGATAGAATTATATTTTAATAATGGTCAACCTACTAACTCAATTTATCGAATTGATGAAAAGATTATAATGGTAAGTACAAAAACATCTAAAGATAAAAGCATACGAGCACCCTATTTTATTTATTGTAATAATAAAATAGAAAACAACGTGTTCAGTATGTATGTAAAAGAAATCGAAAAAGTAATCGATGAAGGTGAGAAAGTAGAATTGGTTTCGGAGGCAAAAGAATGAATAATTATCTAATTGTGTTGGAAAACGATTTATCAGAGGATATTGTTATTGAAATTGAAAAAAATGGGATTGTTGCAATTGATACCGAAACTACAGGTTTAGACTTTTTAAAAGATTCTTTATGCACAATACAACTATGCTCAAAAGATATTCAAGTTATATTAAAATATAACAATGCTTTAGAATATCCAAATCTGACCAAAATACTTATAGACAAGAAAATAATTAAGGTATTTCACAATGCGGTTTTTGATGTTTCTTTTCTAATGAAAAATATTGACATAATAAATGTCAATAATATCGTTTGTACAAAAATTAGTTCCAAATTAATAAATGGATTAAAACACAACAATTCGCTTAAGCCTTTGTTAAGCGAATATCTCAATATTGATATTGATAAGAGCTATCAACTATCTAATTGGAAAGCAGAAACTTTAACAGAAGGTCAGTTATTATATGCTATGAATGATGTTAAATATTTAGAAATTCTCTGGAACAAAATGGAAATACAACTTTGTGAAAAAGAATTGTTAGGTTTAGCAAATAAAATTTTTGATTTCATTCCGTCTTATGTACTACTAAAAATGAAAGGAATAGATAACATTTTTCTTTATTAATAATCTAAAATATCTACAAAACAAGCATTGGATTTCTATATTCCAATGCTTGTTTTATAAAATAGGATATTTTATTATATAGCCAAATTTTTAATCGATTTTTGACAACAACTCTGATATTAATTCAGGATGTTCTTTTACAAGTTTTTTTAACATTTCAAGTGTTTCATTCGTTTCGGTTTTCTTATTTTCTGTTCCCACCTTAGCAAAGAAGCCGCTATCCATTTCTTGTGCTATCAGCTTTCTGTCCGCATCAAAGCCGTGGGCATAAGTATCAGTTACCATCCGAGCCTCAGCGTGTCCTGTATCGCCCTGTACGGCTTTTATATTACCTCTACTTAATTTTAACTTTAACGATGTGCTACTGTGCCGCAGACTGTGAAAAACCACAGGTCGCAGACCATACTTTTCAATCATATTGTAGAACGCTTTATCAATAGTACGCATTTCATAAGGTCTGCCGTTAATATGCGCGACAACCAAATCATAGTCATAATACTCATTGCCGAGCAAAGCCTTGTTTTCTTCTTGCTGAGCCTTAACCTTTTTCAGTTCTTCAATAACCGCTTGGGGTAAATATACAATACGGTTACTGCTCTCGGTTTTAGGAGATTTAAGCACAAGGCTTGTTGTTGCTTTCTTGGGCATTATCTGAGGGAATTTTAAAATAATAGTGCTTCTGTTTACCCTCTCTAATGCTTCGATACTGTCATTTGAACAACGGGAAATCTCCTTATCAATTTTAATGTAAGCCTCACCGTTTAAAACGGCTTCATCTTCTATGTGAACATTAGACCATTGTAAACCAAGAATTTCACCTATACGCAAACTACAACCAAGAGCAAGATATAAGCAAATTTTAAGTGCAGGGTCATCACAAACATTTAATGCTTCAACCGCTTCTGCATCCGACCAAACCGCTCGCTCTTTAGGATTGTGTTTAGGCAGCGTTACCCCGATTGTTGGATTTACCTTTGTGTATTCCCATACTACCGCTTTACCAAATGCACTTTTAAGCACCTTATGTATGCGAGAAATTGTACTTGCTGTTATCTTACCGACATTACGGTGGCTTTGAGCTACAACGGCAGGTTTATCGAGCAGCATAGTATAATAAGCATCCATATCTCTTGCAGTAATAGATTTTACATACCGCTCCCCGATATATGGATTAATATAGTTCCTTATAAGACTAAGATTTGTGGTGTAATACGAATTACCCCACTTTTTAAGTCCGTAGACCTCCACAAATTCCTCTAAAAAATCTTTGAGCGTTATATTTTTCTCTTGCTTAATTACACCCTTAGCCGCTCTCACAGGTGGCTCAAACGTGCCGTTCTTTTTAGCAAGTTTGATTTGCATATCACGAATCATAGCCTCGTCTTCCGACTTGTAGGTTTCGGTTCGTGGGGTACTTTCTCCCGAACACCGATATATTACTTGATAAGAATTACCCCTTTTCCTAATTGCCATTATATTTAACCTCCTTGAAAAATAATCGCCCGCCGCAAAAGCAACGGGCAGAATGTACTTATGTTCCGCTTTTCAGAAATTCAATAAATGAATCGCGAAGAATTTTGTAATGATTTCCCACCTTAATTGCCGAAAGTTTACCCGTTGCGAGAAGTTCATAGGTTTTGTTTCGACCAATCTTTAAGGTGTCAGACACATCTCTCACTTCAATCACCAATGGCATTGAATCAAAATCTTTATAAATCATTTATAATACCTCCTCACTACTTTTACATAAAATCCATT
Organism: Oscillospiraceae bacterium; assembly: GCA_015066405.1. Taxonomy (GTDB): domain Bacteria; phylum Bacillota; class Clostridia; order Oscillospirales; family Acutalibacteraceae; genus SIG565. Next base: position 4,925 of record SVOM01000014.1, on the reverse strand, counting down.
GTTGATTTGTAGATATGATTTTAAATTCAATACCTATGGCAGCCAGACGAGTATTCAAGGCACGTTCTTTTAAGTCGCTTAGCCTTGATTTTTGAGGCTCCTTATTTCCCGCTTCTTCATAAGATTTGACAATCAAAAATCGTAGTTTTTTACATTCGTTCTCACTTAAATGGTTGCCTATATGCTCATTACAAAAATCTATCAACTTATCAACATACCGTAATGGTTCTTCTATAGGTTTGCCCAACCACTCTTGAACTGAATTTTGAAAAGTAGTTTTACCATCAACAATATTCTTATAAAAATCTAATTTACGCTCAATACTAAATCTTGCCATTTTATTCTCAAATAATTTGCCTCTCCCAATCCCAAATAACTTGCGTAATTTTGGGTTGTCGGCGCACCATATTTTACTTGCGAGCTTGTGGCGGTCAAGTTCATCGTGACAGTTGTCAAATGCCTTGTACCATTCATAAAGCCGCTTATATTCTTGGTAATATCTTTGTGCTTTGTCCAACGGAACATCACACACCCACAAATTTACGCTTTCATTTTCGGTACACCTCTTTCTTCCAATCATTTGAATGATACTCGTACGACTATCTGTAAACAAGACAATATTCTTTAGATTATCGTCTACAACATTCACACCATTGTCCAAAACTGAGGTTGTAATCAACACTTGGTTTTCAAATTTTTGTTTGTTTACAATTTGTTCCCAAATTTTACTGCCTTTGTTTTCCGCATCGAGATAAGCACATTTAACCCCCAAATCGCTTGATAAACTTTTTCCTTTGTCTTTGTTATCAATGAATATTAACCATTTTTCGCCTTGACTTGCTTCAATCAAATATGACAAATCTTCTGCTTTGCTAATAAAATTAAGTTTGTAGTTATCGAAATCTCGTGGGAAATAATATCTCAAACATTTTCGTGGCGGCTGCCAATAGTTAGGTTTCACAAACTGATGATACTTACTTTTTTCGGCTTCTGCAATAGGATAAAGAACATCCCAACTTGTTGCCGTTAGATAGATACGAATAGCGTTTGAAAACTTCCAAACAATTTTCTCTAAATAATAACCGCACCATTCGTTAAATAAGCTATCTGCTACAAAAAAGTGACACTCGTCCAAGATTACAAACATAACCTTTTGTAACCATTCTTCATTATTTTTATCTTCAAAAAGCGTGCGTAATCTGTGATAGGTGATAACTTTCACATTATCAAAGGTTTCTGTTTCCAAAACTCCTTTGTCGGTTAGTCTGTATCTCATAGGACTTTTTACCGCCTCCATTACTGCTCGTTTCTGTTGCACGGACAATGCAATCCTATTACTGATAATTAAGACATTGCGTTTGGCTTGAACAGCTCGCGGGATACATACTTCTAAAGCGAATGTGTTTTTACCAATGCCTGTCGGCGCATCAATCATAATAGGGTCAGCTGGTGTCCAATTTTTAATTTCGTTCCGTAGTCCGTCCGTTACAGATTTGCTATCAATAATTTTTGTTTGATAAAAATCGGGAATAAAATCTTTTTGTGGATAAGAACATCTAACTTTCAACTCCATATAAATCCTCCTATTTTGTTATTCTTTTTTAATTCACTGACAATGTTGACAAACGCTACAAAATCATCGTTTTTGTAAATTGCATAGTAAACATTTTTATCGCCCCAATCTTGAATTTTTGCCAATTATAACACGCCGAAATCAACAAATCAACTGAAAAATACACGGTTGATTTTTAGTAAACGATATGTTATACTATATGTGAGGTGACAAAAATGCAAAATAACAAAGAACTTTTAATCGAAGAATTTAAGGATGAAATGATACGATACGACCCCAATTGGAATGTAATTGCTGACCTATATAATGTATCCACAGAAAAATTTGGCGAACGATTAAAATCGTTAAGAAAGTCACGTGGTTTCACACAAGAATACGTTGGAGAAAAACTATCATATACGAAACAATCAATCAACAAAATTGAAAAAGGTAAAAACAAGAAAATTCCTGTTGATAAACTTAATTTCATATCAAATCTTTTTTCTATTTCTGTGGCATATTTACTTGGTTTAATTGATGATGATAGTGTTCACATCGATAAAAGCGAATATTATTTTTGGGAGCATCCAAACAACAAGTATGTAGAAGTTCGTGACCAAGTTGTTCAAAAACGCTTAACTTATCCTATGGCAACGTGGGGAAGTCCAACCGAAAGAATGTTGGATGCTGTAACCGATGAACTTAAAAACGATTATGAATTACTTACAGCATTGTATAATATTTTCAAAACCGAAAAGACAAAAAGAAAGCAAATAAGAGGAATAATAAAAGCAGTAGAAAAAATATTATAGACTTTTAGTTTACTTTTGATTTTAGGCTCAGGGCATTGAAACCCTGAGCCTATTTTCATTTCTTATTCTTTAACGGATTTTTAACCCCTCGGCTTACAAGATATACCGAGGCAGCAAGAATTGCACCCTCGGCAAAGCTCGCAAGCGGCGTGCCGACCAATGCAAACAGAATAGACATACTTTCACCCCTTTACGCTTTCACCATACAACTGATGCCCTCCATAATGCACAATACACCGAGAGTTACAACAAAGCCTGCAAGTGTCCACTGCATAACTTAAACCTCCTTTACTTTTCTATAAAATGTACTTGGTTTCATACCGAGTCTTTTCATTGCTTCTACTGCCGTTATATCACCGCCTTTCCATAAAGTTACTATTTCATTAAAGCGTGGGTGTTCAATAGGCTTCCTGCCTTTGTAAACACCATTTTGCTTGGCTACGGCGATACCCTCCTTTTGTCTTTGTAGTATGTATTCCCGTTCAAGCTCGGCAACCGCCCCGAATACCGTCAGCATAAATTTGCCCGTTGGGGTTGTTGTGTCGATAGCTTCTTTTTTAGAAATAAACTCAACCTGTTTTTCGGTAAGTTGTTCCACAAGTTCCAAAAGGTCTTTTGTGTTACGGGCAAAACGGCTTATAGCCTCAACGATTACAACATCACCCTCCCTAACATAATTCATCATTCGTTTGAGTTCGGGACGGTCTGTGTTTTTTCCGCTCATTCGGTCAATATATACTTGTTCTACACCAAGTTCTTGCATCAACACTTCTTGCCTTGCAGTGTTCTGGTCGGTGGTACTGATGCGAATATATCCGATTTTCAAACTCTCACCTCAATTCACAATAGGGTGGTATTTCTTTTTGGCATATTCCAAAAGCCATAAACCAACCCTATTGACATACTGTGTCGGTGTGCCAATAGAGTGTACCCTAATGACATACTAATACACACCACAATAAAGCATTTCTTCAATATCATCCGTTGTATATCCCTCGTCCAAAAGCATATCGACCATATCATCTGTGTAACCGTAAAACGAAGCGTGGGATTTTAACTGACGGATATACTCTTGCTGATAGGGAGATTTTGTTTTGTGTTCGGTAGATATTGAAATATGCCTATAAGGAAAATGCGAATAATAACTGACAGCAGATAATAGGCTCGTATCAAATTCAGACTTTTCCATTTTGCCGTGGCGGTCAATCTTTAAAATATCACCCGCTTCAAGTTCAATTTTCTTAGGTTTGCCAAAACGGTAAGGTTTTCGCCATAATGCTTTTTTAAGAATTTCCTCGGTTGAAGCGTAAATAAATATTCCTACCTCTTTAAAGTGGTATATACACATTGGATTATCGCCTTTGACAAAATACAGGTTGTTGTCATTATCCATAACCGTAATAGTAAACGAGCCTGACAAACGCTCTGCCATATATCCAAGACTTGAAAAGTCAAGTCTTTTTTGTTTTTCGATTAACTGCACTGCAATATAACTGTCCGTTTCAATTATTGTTTCGGGCAGTTTTTCTGTTTTGCGAAGTGTTATATCGTTATACAATACTCCGTTATGAGCCAAAGCAAATTCGGTATTACCAATCTCGCAGTAAAATGGGTGATTGTTAAAATTATATTTTTCGTTGCCCTGTGTTGTCATACGGGTATGTCCCATAATCAAATTTACATCAGGAATATTAAATCTCATTTTATGTGCGGCGAGTGGGCGCTTATAAACGCTCAAATGACCGTTATGGTTATAGGCTATACCTGTAGCATCCGTTCCTCTTGCCTCACAAGCAACCGACAATATAGATATGATTTTATTTTTTTGCTTCGCATTAAAGCGGTTTTTATAATCAAGCATTCCAAATAAACAACACATTACACATCCTCCTCACAGTCCACAGGCTCGTTTATGTATATACGGCGCTCTTTGAGATACTGTATAAGCTCAGGCTCATTACACCCCGATACAAAGGTCGTCCAAGACATTGATTTAATTTCATCATCCGTCAGTGAAAAAGCCACATCACAAACTCTGTTTACAAGCTGTAATGTGGCAATTATGGTGTTATATTTTAATGTGCCTCGAAACATTCTGAACTCAATCGTATCATTGTTTTGCAGATTGATACAGGAATATCTGCCGTTGTTCGCACCGCCTTTTGCGTGGTCGAGTATATCCTTGGGTTTGTCCTTATACCCATACCGCGCCGCCCAACGCTCTAACTGATGATTGGTACGGCGAGAAAATTTAAGCAGCTCTTCCCAATGCTTTTCAAAGAAATAGAGTATTCGGGCAATACAGGCTTCCTGTTCACAATAGGTGCTACCAAGTGAACAACGATTTACGTGGATGTGTAACCCACAGGTTTCTGCTTGATGAGAAGTATAACCCAAGCTGCGAACTTTTCTTAACACCGATTCCCACGGCATTTCGTTTCTGTGATAGTCCAAGGTCATTGGGTGGGAAACTATTTCAAAGCCATCATCAAGCGAGCCGTCATGCTTACAGTAGATATGGCATTTATCCCTGTTGCCAATATTCATTACTCTTTCGGCGC
>SVOM01000013.1 GCA_015066405.1 Oscillospiraceae bacterium | reverse complement strand
AAATTTAAGAATTATACACAACCACGCATTTATAACAGGTATTAGCATGGTGCTTGTATGGCTTATTGCAACTCTTTTGTTTGTTGTTATTGACTCTACACCCATTAACACAAGTGTGCATTGGTTAGCATTTGTGTATGCCGTGCCCGCAACACTTATTGTGTGGCTGATTTTCAATTCTATTTGGTTTAACAAGCACCGAAACTTTCTTATAATTACCCTGCTTTTGTGGGCCTGCCTTGCGAGTGTTTATATTACACTGCTGATTATGGGTAGAAATTTATGGCTTATTTTTACTCTCGGTGTTCCCGCACAGTTTATAATACTTATGTGGTCAAGAATACGCGGTAAGAATAAAAACAAGGAATAAAAAGTGTTGGCGTTCTCGCCTAAATACTAACCCCTAAATCAAAAATCCCGATACTCTTTCGAGTATCGGGATTTTTATTTGTTAATCACAACATTCGTCTTTTTTCTTGGGGGCTTTTTTGGGCGGCTGACCATATTCGGTTACATCGCCTATTCCTGCTGTTTCTGAGAATATTGCATTGTTTTTAACTGTGTTTACAACATCGGTAGGCACGATAATTTTTGCCGCCTGACCGTTTGCCATATTAACAAGTGCCTCATACTTTTTAAGCTCAAGCACTACTGCATCTACGCCTGCCTCTTTTAATGCGGCAAGGCCATCAGCTTCTGCCTTTTTAGCAAGGAATATTGCTTTAGCTTCACCTTCGGCTCTGGCAATTCTCGCATCTCTTTCGCCTTCAGCGGCTAAAATCATTGCCTGCTTATCGCCTTCTGCCCTTGTAATAGCGGCGGCCTTGTGGCCCTCTGCCTGCAAGAGTGTTTCGCGGCGGTCGCGCTCGGCCTTCATTTGTTTTTCCATTGCTGACTGGATTTCAGCGGGCGGAATAATATTTTTAAGCTCAACACGTGTAACCTTGATACCCCACTGGTCGGTAGCGTCATCAAGTATTGCGGTCATTTTGCCGTTTATTGTATCACGTGAAGTAAGTGTGCCATCAAGCTCCAACTCACCTACGATGTTACGCAATGTGGTTGCAGTTAAATTTTCAAGCGCACTGATAGGATTTACAACGCCGTATGCAAATAACTTTGCATCAAATATACGGAAGAAAACAACCGTATCAATTTGCATTGTAACGTTATCCTTCGTGATAACGGGCTGCGGCGGCGAGTCAATTACCTGTTCCTTTAAGGTTATGCGCTTAGCAATTCTCTCAATGAACGGAATCTTAACGTGAAGACCTGCACTCCAAGTGGTTTTGTATTTTCCCAAAAACTCGATTACATACTCAGTTGCCTGAGGAACAATACGTATGTTGGGAATTACAATAATGAACAAGATAGCAACGATAATAATAAATGGTACCATAATAAATTACCTCCTACATCTATAATACAATAAAAATATCACTTTTTCAATATTTTTTTGACCTGTTAGCGCCATATACACCGATAATTATAAGCAAGCAAAAAACGAGCTGTAAAACGCTCAGCCTTTCACCGTTTATAAAAACACCCGCAAGCACCGATACAACTGTTATAACATTAGAAAAGGAAGATGCCCTCACGGCATCTATTTTAGTTGTTGCCCAGTTATAAAGTAAAAATGCGGCGATGCTTGATAGCACCGAAAGGTAGATTATGGCACCCCAAAATTTTCCACTTGCCGCACAAGCCAGAAGCAGCGGCACAAACTTTGAGCGAAGCGCAAGCAATGCTATAATATCAAACCCCACTGCCCCCACCGCGAACATCATATATGTGCGCTCAATTGGCGAAAACTTTTCGGCTTCACTGCGGCTCAATATATTAAACACTGCCGCGCATATAACCGCGCCGAGCAATAATACAATCGCCCAAACACTGTTTTGATTGCCGTTATCGGAAAGTATGCTGATACCCGCCACCGATACCAAAGAGATTACAGAAAACACAATTTGCAAAACGGTGGGTTTTTCTTTTAAGAAAATGCTCGAAATAATAATAACCGCTATTGGTACGAGGGATATTATAACACCCGAAATGGCGCTTGAGGTGCCCGCTATACCGTAAAGCTCCAATATAAAATAAAGTAGCGGTTGGCAAAACGCCATTATAAGTATTTTTTTGATGTTCTTGCCTTTAAAGTTTAATTTAACTAAACCAAACAGCCACAACAAATTAAGCACCAAAAAGGCCACAGTGAAGCGCACCGCCAAAATTATAAGCGGATGCGCCACACTTAGCGCTAATTTTGAAAAAAGAAAACTGAAGCCAAAAATTATATTTGGAATAAGCGCGGCAAAAATTCCTATTAGATTATCCCTTTTTGTCATTTTAAAAACTTCTCTAAAGCATCGCCTATAACCTTGCCCATACGGTAAAAGCCAAGGTCGGTAGGATGACCACCGTCAACAGTGCAGCAATCAAAGAAGTCGCCCTCAAACAGTGTTCTGCCATCAACAAATACGACATTTTTATCTCCATTGGCCACAGCGTTTTCGTATGTACGGCGCGCTATTTCTATACGCTTTAGGTTACAAGGATATGGGCGGGTTACTATGATTATGGGTAAATCGGGCTGCGCCGTGCGAACTATTTTAAAGAACGGCTCGTGAGTTTTTTCGTAATGCTCATCACTCGGGGAATTAAAATCGTAATCGTACACGAACGCGCTCATATTAAGTGTCGAAATATACTCAGCCATTGCGGGCTCGCCCATAGCACTGCCCGAAAAACCGAGATTTATAAAATCGGCATCAAAGCGATGCGATATAAAGCCCTGATACGCCGTGCTGGGCCTTGATGCGCATCCGCCTTGAGTAATAGATGAGCCATAAAATACAACGGGTTTATCTATTTTGTATTTATCTCCATGGTCAACAATACTGCCCTTTTTAAAACCAAGATAAAGCTCTTCGACATTGTTATAAAGCGGAAAATTAATTATATAGTCGCGCATTTCGTTATCAGTATCGATTTTTCGCTCATATCCGTATTGGTCATCCACTTTTGGCATAATTGATTTAACATATCGGTACTCCCCGTTTTTCTGGGTGAACAAATCAAAGCCCGATGAACCCGAAATTGCCATATGCGGCATATGAAAAAGCCAATATTTAACCTTTAAACAAATAAAAGGCGAATTGGTTTTAAAACGCACCCTGCCACCCGCGGTATGTGTTTGCAATGCACCAACACCTTCATTACATTTATCACAAACCTCTTTAGGTACACGATGAAATGTTTTTTCGGTGCGAGGATTGTAAAGTCCGTAAATATCAAAAATTTCGTTTTTTACATCAAACCACACAATATCCTCGTCGGGTAATTCGCTACTGATTACAAGATTCTTATCATATTCTTCTGCACGCATAAAAGCTCCCCCTTTAAAAGTTTTGCAAGTCTATTATACACGCAAAGAGGTGCTATTTCAATAGGATTTCTCGGTAAACTTAATGTTCTCTACAAAGTTATTATACTCTGCAAATTCTTCGGGTTTTGTGTCCCTTTGGCGCAAAATAGCAAGTTCATCATCAACCGAGTATTTTTCTCTTATGCGACTGACTACTCGTTCTTGATATGTAGGCTTTGAATTTTCAAGTTGAGCCATTTCTTCTTCGGTCATATCTCTATATATGCCATTTTCTAAAACTTTCATTTTCTCACCCCGTATAACTTAAATTCGCTACCTTCTATAAATGTTTTGGTTGTGCCTGCCGCATTTTGAAATTTTATTTTTGTTACAGGACTATATCCCTCAAATATTGGCAACAAGATAGCGCCCGCAAAGCCCGTATAGTTAGCATTTCCCGTTGTTGCGTGGTATGTTATCCCTATTGAAGTGCTTGGCGCAATACATAATTTACCCGAACCCAAATCCATATAGTTTATATACCAGCCTCTCAAAGAGGTATTAAGAGATATGGGAGTATTGCCAAATACCATTTTATCGTTTATATCCAACCTAACCCTTGCGGCAGAGCCGTCCGTTGCGCCCAACACCATAGACAAGTAAAAATCGGTGAGTTCAAATGGTTTGCCATTGTCATCTTGTGTAAAGACTATACTTGTCGGCAAGTCCCCATTTTCATCAGGTGCTACCTTTATGGTTGCGATTAATTCGTAATTTTTTTCTTTTGGTGTAAGAAGACTTAACGCCTCGGCTACTGCTATACCGCTTTGTGCATTTTCGCTTGTGGGGTCATACTCCTTATCAGCCACCGTGCCGCCTGCAAATTTCCAAGGTAAACTGTTGAAATCGGTTTTCCCGTCTCCGATTTTAAGCCACCTGGAATCCTCGCTGTCGCTAATAACGGCAGGCTCGCCTTTTTCGAGCACGGGGTTATTGGTAACCCAATTTTCGAGTGTGTCCTCACGCAGTCCAAACCGCGCATTTGCATATATTTTAGTTGACATTATTTTACCTCCTTATTTCCATCTACCCTTAGCGCTAATGGCAAACTGCGCCGTTACGGCCACTGTCATTTGACCGGTGCTGGCCGGAATATACGAAACATTGCCTGTATCAACGCCATAAATATGCGCTATTAAAAAGTTCCAACCCGTTGCATTAACGGCATTAAGGTTTGCCATGGGCGCAGATACAAACAGTTTTTCAGGCAGTGCAATTTTCTTAATGCTATCGGCATAAATACTGTTGCGCGCCTCGGTGCAGTTTACCGTTTCGCTGTGGTAGCCCCAGCACTCAGCAATGCCGCTGTTCCATTTTCTATAGGTCCATACACCGCTTGTTCCCTCTTCTACAATAAAGTCCGCAACTTCATCGTGTCTCATATACGGTGTTAAATCAATTTCGATTTGTTTGGTTGTGATAAACTCCCATTTATCATTCGCCCAAATATACTCATCAAAAAGGTCGTTGCCCTCAGCATCGTTTTTGGGCACTAAATATAGGCGGTTAGGCAGTCCCGAATCGCCCAAGCTGTCTATAATTTTTATAAAATCAAAGGTGGCAATTTCCGAGTCAGTATATGCTTTCAGTTCATTTTTTGCCGCATTTATTGCCGCTACAATGGCTTTATTTTGCACGGGGTTTTCGCTAACCTCCGACATTTCGTTGTCTACAACAAGCTCTATATCAATGCCGTCGGTCGAATCGCCGCCCAAAAATACAAACTCGCTTCCGCTTTCCAGTGCAAAACGGGCATTTTCGGTTTGCTCGCGCGCATCCATTGCGGCATCGGCCGCCGCGGTAGATATGGCCGCGTTTTCCACGGCACTGTTAGAAAACTTTTTTGCCAAAGCACATAATTCTTCGGTTTTTTGCTCTATCGCTGTAATATTTTCGGCTATCTCTATTTCGCTTGCTTCATCCCTTGATACATTGTTAAAAAAAATTTTAACAGGCACCGATGACACAACACCCGTTACTGTATTATCTTTATTTAATGCCGTAACAACCAAAACGGCGGTTATTTGCTCGCCCGAAAGTGTCATACCAAGCGGAATGGCTCGGCACACCTTTCCCTCGTTTTCAACAAGATTTTCGGAGGGATTATATCCCGAAATTTCGCCGTTGAAATCTATTCGGTAACAAAGAGAAGCATCCGAAAATTCTTGTTCTATTCTCGATTTAAAATCTTTTTCTAATATAAATTCAACGGTTGTGGCCTTATCCTCATATCTTACGCCGCCATACTGTGCGGTATCGGGAGAAACCGATGCACCGTTAAAGTTATAGGTTATCGTCCTAATAGACATTTCTATCCTCCTTAATTTTTTGCCCACAAAAATAAGGCATTACTGAAACCAGTAACGCCCTATAATTTTATCCTATCTTTAAATTTTGGCTTTGTCAAGTTATTTTCGGTAATACGAAAAATAAACGGTATAGCTTTCTTCTATATCGGTTATTTTGTTTTTCCCTTCAACCGTTATTCCGTCCCCGCTTAAAAGGGTGTAATATTTAGTATCATCGGCGTTTTGGCGAAAAATATCATTCTCGCCATCGATGATACGAATTTCATTATCTATAAGCACGATTCTACCCGTTTTGCTTATAATATCGTGGTTAACATTGCCCTCATTGTCCACACGCCGTTTTGTTATATACTTTACTGTTCTGCCATCAAAAATGCGGAGCAGCTCGGCATTTTTATTTTTCTTTTTAAAGATATTTAGCATTTGTACATACCCTTTATTTCGTTTATCGTTTTAATAACACCCTTTTTAAGTGCATCGGGAGAGATTACCTCAATATCAGCGCCGTACTGCAAAATCCAACTGATAAGACCTTGGCTTATAACCGCCTTTACACTAAAAGAAAAGGTATCATCGGTAACCTTATAGATAAATATTTCATCCGAAAATCGGTCTACTATTTGCTCGAGTATACGTTTTGAGCATTTTAGTTCTATTTCTTCTATATCGCCCGAGTACATATTAAATGTTTTTGAGGTGTAATCGGCAATATCAAAGAACTCGGTATACTCGCTCACCTCACTAAAATGCCTAAAATCTTCTGCCGTTATTTCTGCCTTTTTAATTCTATCAAGGCGCAAATGCATAAGATTATCGTATTTTGCATTGTTGCAAACCAAATAATACTTATCGTTTTCCCAAATAAGTGCATAGGGACTTACTGTAAGCAGTTTTTCCTTTATAACTATTTTTTTGCCCTCTTCAAGCGCGCGCTGACAATAGGTAAGTTTTATTTTCTTCTTATTTTCTATAGCATTACTGATTTTATCGATGCTATAATAAATTTCCTCGTTTTTGCATTTAGTTTTGCCGTTTATGTATATACCCTTTTCGCGCTTTTTAGCCTGCGAAATGCTGAGCATTGAATCAAGCTTTGATATCAGCTCACGCGTTTTCTTGGGGGTTATAAACTCGGCCGACCGCACCGCATCCGATAAAAGATACACCTCGGGCAGTTCAAATCTGCGGGATGCCATAAAATACCCAAAGCGTGGTGTGCGGGTTTTTATGATGTCGTATCCAAAATCTATTAAAGTATCTATATCATTATAAATTGCCTTGCGCTCGGCACTAACGCCAACCGCTTCAAGTCGGGCGCATAGCTCGGTTGCATTTATCGGGTTTTCTTCATCGCTGTATTTTTCTAAAATTTCTATAATATACAGCAGTTTCATTTTTTGGTTTGTTCTTGCTGCCACTTTTTTAAAACCTCCAAAAATTTATCATATCCGTATAGCGCGTTTATTAAATCTAAAAATGCATTTGCCGACATCTCGGGAAAATTCAAAAATTTGAGCACGCTTTTGCGTTTTTGCTCACTGTTATCGGTGCCCGATAGCCCCCAAATATACAAATCGGTTTTGGTGACGCTTTTACGCTTTTGGTTTGTTTCTTCGGCCGTTATTCCAAATTTATTTAAAGCATCCCTTATAATCTCATCATCCGTGCCTTCAACGCCCAAAAAGCCCTCGGCTGAGCTATGTGCCTTGCGTTTTTCCTTGCCTTTAATTTGGGGCAGGTAGACATTTTTTATCTTATCGGACGGGATGAAGCTCTGTAAATGGTTGCGAATAAGCCGACCTGCCGAATCGGAATCAGTAATTATTATTATGCCGCGCTCATTTGCCAACAGCTTTATTAATTGCCGCTTTTCTTCGTTGTGGAAAACCGCAAACCCGTTTGTAGTGATAATCAGCGCATCTATTATATTTTCAAGCCGTATTTTATCATACTTGCCCTCAACTATTACGGCACTATTTAAGTGTATCAATATCTTCACCTTTTTGTAAAATATAAATAATCCGCACCGTTAATTCTTCAATAATCGTACGGGTATTGGCGCCAAAGCTTTTAAGAGCCGTATCGGCTTCAACAAACGCCGAAAAACACAAATCAAACTGCTTTGCCGCAAGGCGTTTTGCGGATGCGGGCAATCTTGTTAAAACAAACTCGCGGTTGCCATAGCCAAACTCTTTAGCAACTGCGGGTATACCAACGCCCGCTTGCGCGCCAACACAAACGCGATATGCATCAATAAACACCGAAAACATACTGTGCAGTATAATGGTTGGCTCAATACGCATAAAAAACAGCTCATCAATAAGCTTCATTGCGCCCGAAATATTGAGGGAAAATATTTCTTTTGACAAACTATAAACCGATGCATCAAGCGATTTTACACAAACAATATCTATCATTTGTTTGGTAATTTTTTGTCCTGCGGCATAGGCGCAGAGCTTTTCAAGCTCGCTTATCAGTACATTGATATCTTCCGAACAGGTTTCAATTAAATACTGCGAGGCACCCATTTCAAATGTAGTGCCGCGTTTCATAGCACCTTTTTCGAGCATCTTTTTAAGCTCGGCAACACTTCGGTGGTCGATTTGCACCGCCATACCACCACTTTTTTCGGCCGCTTCGATAAGCTTTTTTGCCCTACTGCTTTTTTTGAGTTCAAACTCAAAATTATTGCACCATACAATAAAAACGCAAGTATCGGGCACACCCGACAATATTTCAACAAGCTTTTCAAAATCGTTTTTTGATGCGTGCTCAAAATCATAATCGGCAAGCAATATGCATTTTTTATCGCTCATCATAGGAAACTGCTCTACCGCATCAAAAACCTCCTGCAAATCGGCCGAATCGGTAAACTGGACGAAATTAAAAACATCTTCCCTATCAACTGTCATATTGATAATCTTATCGACATACTGCCGTTTTAAATAGGCATCATCACCGAAAATAAAATATGCCCCCAGTGTTTTACCACCGGCCAAACTGCTTTTTAACATATTTTCAAAGCAAACCGCCATCGGATAATATCCCCTTAAAATAAAATTCTTTATTTACATTATACCAACCTTTATATGCGTTTTCAAGAGAAAAACAAAATGTCTGTACCGATTTCGGTACAGACATTTTTACATATTAATTATTTGTGCATTTAGCAGTTCTATATCCCTTTTGTTGTGGGATACCATAACAACGGTTTTGCCCTTTGTGTATTCGTTTATAAGCTCGGCAGTGATTTTTACATTTTCTTCATCAATGCCGTTAAAAGGCTCATCGAATATAAATATGTCGCCACCACTGGCGAGTGCCCTTGCAATGCTGATACGCCGCGCCATACCACCGCTTAAAGCTGCGGGATATTTGTTTTTTGTATCTACCATACCGAGTTTTTGGAGTATCTTGTTTGCTATATCGAAATTACCAAACAGTGTTAGGTTTTCAAGCACGGTTTTAAAGGGTAATAATCGGTCTTCTTGAAACACTGCAGATATTTTGGCATTTTTCTTTATTTCTATTGTGCCCGACTGTGCCTTCTCAAGCCCCATTATAAGCCGCAACACCGTTGTTTTGCCTATGCCCGATTCTCCGACAAGGCATACTCTATCGCCCGTTTTGATAATCAAATCAAAATTTTCAAGCACTTTTTTTTCGCCGTAGGAGAAATTAACATTTTGAAATTTAATCATATTTTTTCTCCCTCCACAAAAGCTTTATAATATTTTCGAGTATGAGGCTCAATATTACTATTGTAAGGGTAACGGCAAAAACACGGGGGTAATCTATAACTATTTTAGCGTCTGAAAGGAGCGCACCGATACTGCCCGTTGGGTTGCATATAACCTCGGCGGCAACGCCCGATTTCCAGGCAAAGCCAAGTCCCGTTACTGCGGCGATACGCAAATGCGGCAACACAGTTGGTACTTTAATATTTTTGATTATTCCAAATCGGCTCATACCCATAACGCGCGCCATTTCTATAAGGCGATTATCTACCGATAGAAGTCCTGCTTCAACATGCGTAAACACTATCGGGAAAACCATAAGGAAAGATATAAATGACGGCAATATCGCATTTGGCACCCAAAGCCACGCAAGTATTATAAAGGCCGCTACGGGTACTGAGCGTATCAAATGTATAAGCGGCGACAACAGTGTTTTAGAGAAGCTAACGTTGCCCGACAGCATACCTAAAGCGCCGCCAATAATCAGCGCCGCCACAAAGCCTGCGGCTATGTGCCAAAGCGATGTGCCTACCGCCTGCCAAAATTCCGCTTCGCCCGCCGCCTCGACAAACGCTTTAACCGCATCGTACGGCAGCGGAATTTTGAGCAAAAGGTTTTTGTTTGCAATTATACCCAAAATATGCCAAACGGCAATCCAAAATACTACCGCGGCGATACTTGAGATTATTTTTTTTACCTTATTTTTCATAATAGAAATCGTCCGCAGGTAATTTACCGCCTACCGCTTTTTTATCAGCGGCAAAAAGAACGGCCAAATAACCCGAGAGCTTTGTTTTCATTTCGTTACCCGTAACGAAGCAAATGTTTGATGCGGGTATTGCTTTTTTAGCAACGGCAGCCTTTGCTACGATGCCGTATTTCTCGCAAAGTGCGGCGGTGCCGTCAAGGTCCTCGGTCGCTTTTTTGATAGATGCCTCGTATTCCTCTAAAAATAAATCAACAGTTGCCTTATTAGCGTTTAAAAACTCGTTTCTAACAATAACGCAACCCATCATAAGTGCCGAGTTTTCGCCTACCTTGTCCCACTCATCAGTTAAGTCAATTGCAAGCTTTGAGCCTTTATATTTTGCAAGCACCGATGATGCAACAGGTTGAGGTGCTATAATAACGGCTGTGGGGTCGGTTGCCCAAACCGATACAAGCTCGGTACCTTCGGCTTTAAACTGCAAATCAACATCGGTATCGGGATTAACGCCGTTTTTCTCGAGCAAATAATCTATTACATACTCGGGGTTTGCGCCTTGCCCTGTGGTATACACCTTTTTACCCTTTAAATCGGCAAGAGTATTTATTTCGGTGCCGTTGGTTAACACATTCAAAACACCAAGAGTGTTAACGGCAAGCACTGTTACACCGCCGTTTGTTTTGTTATAAATGGTGGAAGCCATATTTGTAGCCACCGCCGCAATATCGGCTTCCTTGTTGGAAATTTTTGCTACGATTTCGGTGGGGTTTGCCACAACGGTAAACTCGTAGTCGCCCTTGGCTGTACCCGCTTCATCAGCGCTCATAAGATTAACTGCTCCAATACCCGTGGGGCCGGAAATCATAAACACGTTTGCTTTAACGGTTTTGTCGGCGTCGGGGGTTTTTGTCGGCTCCTTCGCACCGCAACCCGCAAACACAAGTACCATAGCCAATGCCAATAATAAACTAATAATTTTTTTCATTTGTTACACACCCTTATTGTATTATTTTCTCTCACAATCAGTCCCGAGCTTTCAAGTTCATTAAGACAGCGGTAAAGACTTGTTCTGCCAATACCTGTTTGTCTTGTTATCTCGGTCATACTCGGCACCGTAACCGCGCCACTGTCCCCCGCCGACTGCACTAAATATTCGTACAGTTTTTGGGCCACACTGTGAGCGGAAAATTGTGCGATTTTGTTGTTTAAAAACCTTACTTTACGGGTTAAAAACTTAATATAGTTAAGCGAGGTTTCGGGATACTTTTCAAACAGCTTTACAAGTATACTCTCGGGTATTAGTTGCACAGTACAGTTGCCCGTTGCAATAATTTCGCTAACATACGGGTTATCATCTCCAAAAACTGCCGCAGCACCGAAAATATCGCCGCTTTTAAATGTCCGCTTGATAACATCCCCCGTTCTTGCCGCCGCCGTGCCACTAAGCACTACACCGAGTGCTTTTTCGTAATGGTTGGTGTTATAAATAACCTCCCCTTTACCAAAACTCTCCGGCGGTGGAAAGTACCCTATTATTTCTTGCTTTTGTGTGTCTTTCAAACCAGAAAGCAAGAAAATCTCGGTTAAATCATACATCGTTTTCCTCCGAAAAGTGTTCCAAATGGAACAGTTTTTATTATTATAGCAAATATATTTATATTTGTCAATATAAAAACACCATTTGGTCTCCCAAATGGTGTTTTTGTTAGATATCTTGTTCTAAAAATTTAATTTGTTCTCTTTCCGCCCTTGTGAGCTCCTTTTGCTTTTTAGAATATTGCGTTATCGGAAACACAACTATAAAGAAAAGCGAAATTAAAAACCACTGCAAATATTTCTCGTTAAATATAAGCTTTGTGAGAAATAGCGACGCCGCAACCGCCAAAATATCACAGCTCCAAAAAATAAGGGTTACCTTTAATCTTTCACGCCGAAAGTGGTCTTTTATTTTCTTCTTCTCGGCTTCAACTTTTTCAAATTTTGTCATATTAACCCTCTAAAAGCATTTTCATAATATTGGGCCCGTGCTCTACAAATATGCCGCTTTCCGCAGCCGTGCTTTCAGTGAAAGTATCGGCACCCGCTATTTTTTTGCGACTATCATAAATCATAAACGGCACGGGTGTGGATGAGTGTGTTTTGGTGTTTAGCGGCGTTGGGTGGTCGGGCATAATGAGTATACGGAAATCCTCTCCTGATTTATTAAGGAAATCGACCATATCGCCCACAACGAGCGAGTCTATCATTTCTATTGCTTTTACTTTATTCTCGGCTTCCCCACGGTGTCCGCACTCATCGGGTGCTTCAAAGTGGAGATATACCAAATCGGTACCATCACTAAATGCCTTTTTTGCCGCTTCGGTTTTGCCGACAAAATTAGTATCTATGTAGCCCGTAGCACCTGCAACCTCGGGGACTGCCATATCGGCGCAAATGCCGATACCTTTAAGCAGGTCAACCGCCGAAATAACGCACCCTGAAACGCCGTTTTTCTCTTTAAAGTTTTGTAAAACGGGGCGTTTGCCCTCGCCCCAAAGCCAAATAGAGTTAGCAGGACGCTCGCCTTTTTCTATTCTCGCCTTATTTACGGGATGGTCCTTTAAAATATCATAGCTTTTTTTCATAAGTTCGATTAAAGGCTTTGCTGTTTCGGCTTTACTTAAATGCGCACCCACAACCTGACCGCTTATATCGTGCGGCGGTGTCATATTACCAAGTTCGGTAGTACCATTATCAACAACAAGGCAGTGCCTATATGCCACGCCCGCATAGAATTTATATATATCATTACCAAGTGTTTCATCAATTGTTTTGATAATCTCGCGCGCTTCCTCGGTAGATATATCTCCCGCGCAATAGTCAACCATCGTTTTGTCTTCGTAATTTCCCTCATCCGACAGCGTAACTATATTGCATCTAAGTGCCACATCCGTACTTTTAAGGTCTACACCAATACTTGCCGCTTCCAGCGGAGAACGACCAGTGTAGCAAACGGCAGGGTCATAGCCCATAACTGTTAGGTTTGCAACATCACTGCCCGGTTTTAGCCCATCGGCCACTGTTTTGCAAAGGCCCACACTGGATGTCCTGCAAAGCATATCCATATTTGGTTTTTGAGCCAATTCCATCGGTGTTTTGCCATTTAAAAATTTGCTATCGGCGGTATCAGCCATACCATCGCAAAGTATTACTAAATATTTCAAAAAAATCATCTCCTGATGAATTCATTATATATTTTTTTGTTACTTATGTAAAGAGAGAAAACAAAAAATGCCCTGAAAACAGGGCATTTTAATTTTATTTTTTTGCCGATGCGCAGTTATTCTTCTGCTTTGCGGTGCAAGAATCACAATACGGACAACCTATACATTTTTTTCCTTGTTTTTTTGAGCGCACGATATAAAATACCGCGCCGCCTACTATAAGTGCAATTACTATGATTGCAATAATATCAGTAATACCCATAATTATGCTTTAAGTGCATACTCGTTTGCGAGCTGCTTATTCCTTCTTATAATAAGGGCTGTAAATATAGCCGCAATGGTAAGAACTATTACCCAACCGACAATAGGCATCCAAACCGCGCCAAAGTCGCCGCCTGTAAAGAGTGTTCCAAAGAAGAATACAAGGAAACCTACAGTGTAACCAACTGCGAACTGAAGGCCGATGCCTGCCCAAAGCCATTTTTTACTCTTAATTTCAGAGTTCATAGCGCCGAGTGCCGCAAAGCAAGGCGGAGTAAAGAGGTTAAACATAAGGAATGCAAGACCGGCCACTGCCGTGATACCGCCCATATTTGAAGAACCGATAGCGCCCACTGCTTCAAGGTCTTCATTGATAAGATGCTCAAACATAAATACGGTTGCGAGTGTAGAAACTACGCACTCCTTAGCTATAAAGCCCGTAACAGCCGCCGCGGCAAGCTGCCAGAAGGCAACGCCAACTATGGGCGCGATAACGTATGCGATAGGAGTAGCGATTGTTGCAAGGATAGAGCTTGCAGGGTCTTCCACAGCCTGTAAATTCCAACCGTATGTCTGCATCATATAAACTACAAAGTTACATATGAGAATAACCGTTCCTGCTTTAACTATGTAAGACCAACCTCTTTGGCACATCGACTTGAATGCCAAACTTAAAGACGGTACTTTATATTCGGGAAGCTCGATAATAAAGAAAGATTTTCTTGCTTTATGGCCTGTGAGCTTATTTATAAGCATTGCCGCAAGGAGAATGATAACAATGCCTACAAAGTACATCAGTGTACCAACCCATTCAGAATTATTAAAGAACGCGCCTGCAAAGAGCGCAATAACAGGGAGCTTTGCGCCGCAAGGCATAAAGGGTGTAATCATTGCTGTGGCGCGGCGTTCTCTCTCGTTTCTGATTGTACGACAAGCCATAACACCCGGAATTGCGCAACCCGTACCGATAATAAACGGAATAACCGATTTACCCGAAAGTCCAACCTTTTTGAAAATGGGGTCAAGAACTATGGTAGCGCGCGCCATATAGCCGCAGTCCTCAAGTAACGCTATAAGGAAATACATAACCATAACAAGCGGCAAGAAGCCTACAACGGCGGCAACACCTTCGATAATACCTTCAAGAATAAGTGCTTGTATTAATTCGTGTGCACCGGACAGCCACACTGCAACTATATCTTTAAACCAAGCAATGCAGTCAACCAATCCCCAAAGATGTGTCTCGCCCACGTCAAGACCTTCTGCCAACCATACACCTGGGCCCGCCTGCGAAATCCAGAAAACCGCCCACATAACAACGGCAAAAATCGGAATACCGAGCCATCTGTTTGTAAGCACCGTATCAATTTTATCGCCAAAGTTTTTATCCTTTGTTAGCACTTTGCGGGTTTCAACCGCCGCTACAACCTTGTTTACAAAGGCAAAACGTTTGCGGTCGGCCGTTTCTACTGCCTTTTTGTTTGTTAAATCAACATCCCCTTGAGTATAAGGTGCTGTTTGTCTTTTATTTGCAACCGATACAGCCGCATCTACAACCGCCTTTAAGCCGTCTGCCGAAGTGGATACCGTATTAACCACGGGGCAACCGAGTTTTTTGGAAAGCTCTTCTATATCGATTTTTGTTTCTTTTTTCTCATTGATATCACTTTTATTAAGTGCTACAACAACAGGAACACCGAGTTCTAAAAGCTGTGTTGTAAAGAACAAGCTACGACTTAAATTGGTAGCATCCACGATGTTAATAATAACGTCGGGATTCTCTTTTCTAACATAAGCACTTGTAATGCTTTCTTCACTCGTGAACGGCGACATTGAGTATGCACCGGGCAGGTCAACCGCGATTAACTGCTCCCCGCCGTCATAATACGCCTTTTTAATCGGATGTTCTTTTTTATCAACCGTAACACCCGCCCAGTTGCCTACCTTTTCACTTCGGCCTGTAAGCGCGTTATACATTGTGGTTTTACCACTGTTTGGATTACCCGTTAAGGCAATTCTCATTTCCCTTTTCCTCCTTGAATTTTGGTTAGCCATTGCTAACTCGTGCCCGAAAAAATTAATCAGCCGCCGAGAATAAGCTATTATTCATAAAGAACAATAGCTTCTGCCAACTGATTGTCTATATTATATCTGCTATCCTTAACCGACACGATGCATCCGCCTTTAAGGTGCGAAATAACGGTTATGGGCTCATCACTGTAGCAACCGAGCGAAAACAAGAAAGCATCTAACTCTTCATCATCTGTTAGAATTTCTTTGATGATATATTCTTTTCCCTCTTCGGCCTGCTTCAAAGTCATAACCCATACCCTCCTTATCGGTAAAATAATAGCGATTAGCGGCGGCTAACTCGTGCCGCACAAAAATCGGTTAGCCGTAACTAACCATAGATATAATACTACCCTTTGCTTTTTTTGTCAATGATTTTTTGTAAAATTTTTGAAAAAATCCTCATTTTTATCGCCCTTGCAAATGTCTTTATTATATGTTAAAATATATTAAAGGAAGTGATTCACAATGCGTTTACAGGAATCGGCGGAAATGTATCTCGAAACAATATATGTTTTATCTATAAAGACAGGTAATGTGCGAAGCATTGATGTTGCCGAGCATATGGGTTATTCAAAGCCGAGTGTCAGCCGTGCCGTAAGCCTTTTAAAAAAGGGCGGGTATTTAACCATGGCAAAAGACGGCGTTTTAACCTTAACAGACGAGGGCGTTAAAACTGCAAAAAGTGTTTTTGAAAGGCACAACGTTTTAACCACCTTTTTAAAGAAACTCGGTGTCAGCGATGAAACCGCAGCTCAGGATGCCTGTAAAATAGAACACGTTATAAGTAATGAAACGATAGAAGCAATAAAGACGTTCACACAAAAATGAAAAACGGCAGGAAAAATTCCTGCCGTTTTAGTTTTTCTTACGCCTTGCCTACTGAACCGAAGAGTTCCATCTTTTCTTTAACAGTTGCCTTGATTGCTTCAAAGCCGGGGGCCAAGAGTTTTCTCGGGTCAAAGCCCTTACCGGTTAAATCCTTGCCTGCTTCTACATACTCGCGGGTAGCGGCAGCAAATGCCAACTGGCACTCGGTGTTAACGTTAATTTTAGAAACGCCGAGCGAGATAGCTTTTTTAATCATATCAGCAGGGATGCCTGTACCGCCGTGAAGAACGAGCGGCATAGTGCCTGTAAGCTTCTGAATATCATCAAGTGTATCGAAGCTTAAGCCCGCCCAGTTTTCAGGATATTTACCGTGAATGTTACCGATACCTGCAGCGAGCATTGTAACACCGAGGTCAGCAATCATTTTGCATTCTTTCGGGTCAGCAACCTCGCCTGCACCTATAACGCCGTCTTCCTCGCCGCCGATGGAACCAACCTCTGCTTCAAGAGAAAGGCCTAAATCGTTACAAATACCAACGAGTTCCTTTGTTTTTTCGATGTTTTCTTCAATCGGATAGTGTGAGCCATCAAACATAACGGAAGAAAAGCCTGCTTCAATACATTTTTTTGCGCCTTCATAAGAGCCGTGGTCAAGGTGGAGAGCAACGGGAACTGTGATACCGAGCTCCTCGAGCATACCATTTACCATACCTACAACGGTCTTATAGCCGCACATATACTTACCTGCGCCCTCAGATACACCGAGAATTACAGGTGAATTAAGCTCCTGTGCTGTGAGTAAAATTGCCTTGGTCCATTCAAGGTTGTTGATATTGAACTGACCAACTGCGTACTTTCCTGCTTTCGCTTTATTAAGCATTTCTTTTGCGGAAACTAACATAATTGAACATCCTCCTAAAAATTTTTACGTTATTATTTTATACCAATTTCTAACATAAATCAAGACCGATTAGATAACTTTTACGGTAATTTTATTATTTGTAAGACAGTTGCCGCCCACAAAAATATCAAATTCGCCCTTCTCAAGCAAATATTCGCCGTTGTTACCGTAAAAGCCGAGGTGTGTTTTGCCGATATTGAACTCAATATTGGCAGTTTCGCCTTTTTTAATAAGTACCTTTTTAAAGCCCTTGAGTTCTCTTACGGGGCGCATAATGGATGAAATTTTATCGTGAATGTAAAGCTGTACGGTTTCCTTGCCATCAAACTCTCCAACGTTTGCAACGTCAACGCTAAACACGAAGCTTTCACCGTTTTTAATATCGGCAAGGGGTATTTCGGTTTTGTTGCAACTAATGGCAGAAATATTAAATTTTGTGTATGACAGTCCAAAGCCAAAGGGGTAAAGCGGAGTGCCGAGCATATCACAGTAGCTTCTTTCTGCCGCCTGTCCATAATAACTGCACACACCGGTAATGGCAACTGTAGAATTATAATAAATCGGTATTTGTCCCGTGCATCGTGGGAAAGTAACGGGGGTTTTACCGCAGGGTACTCTATCGCCGAAAAGTATTTCGGCGGCGGCAGTTGCGGTTTCGGTGCCACAGTGCCAAGCGCAGAGTATACCATCTAAATACGGCTCAATTTCGCTAAGCGCCAAGGGTCTGCCGCAGAAAAGCACGCCTACTGTTTTTTTGCCGAGTGATTTAGCCCATTTTGCAAGCTCTACCTGACTTTTCGATATCGAAATATCGGCAACCGACCTTGCCTCGCCCGTTACCTCGTGGCTCTCGCCCAACGCCAATACTATAACATCGCTGTTATAAAAAGGTGCTAAAGAATCATCAAGCACCGTGCTGCCCTTATCGGTAATTATTTTTATGTTTTCACCCGCAACCGATGAGAAGGCCTCTAAAAAGCTCGGAGCAATATCAGCCTTGCCATCAAGCACCCAAGTACCGAGCAGTTCTCGCTTTGCACGAAGCATAGGACCTGCGAGCGCCACTGTGCCTTCATTTTTTAGCGGTAGCACGCCGTTGTTTTTTAAGAGTACCATAGATTCGGCCGCAAACTCACGCGAAACGGCAATATGCTCTTGCATATCAATTTCCCTTTCGGCACAATATGGGCGTTCAAAGAGTCCCTTTGCAATTTTTATACGGAGCACTCGGCGTACCGCTTCATCAATAATATCTTCTGATACCTCGCCCGATAGAACAAGGCTTTCAAGCTCGTTCATAAAGGTTTTTGACACCATATCCATATCAACGCCGGCATTAATTGCCGCCTTTGCGCTATCGCGCACATTTTCGCATACGCCCTGATTTACCAATCGTGAAACGGTTGCCCAGTCGGTTACAACAAAGCCCTCAAAGCCGAGTTTTCCACGGAGAATATCGGTTAAATATTTTTTGCTCGAGGTTACGGGCTGGCCGTTTATATCGTTAAAGGATGACATAACGGTTGCCACGCCCGCCGCTACCGATGCTCTAAACGGCGGTAAAACTTTATTATATAAAGTGTAGTCGGAAATTTCGGTGCGGTGATAATCTCTGCCGCCTTCCGAAAAGCCGTAGCCTAAATAGTGTTTAGCACAAGCGGCTAAGGAATTTTCATCCGATAAATCATCGCCCTGGAAGCCCTTTATCGTAGCTTCTGCCACGCGGGATGCTAAATACGGGTCCTCGCCGACACCTTCAACCATTCTGCCCCAACGTGGGTCGGTGCAAATGTCCATCATTGGAGAAAAGGTCCAATGAATATTATCGGCCGCCGCTTCTTTTGCTACACAGCGGTATGCCTTTTCTGTAATTTCGGGATTAAATGCCGCAGCACCCGCCAAGGGTATTGGCATAACGGTATGGTGCCCGTGTATAACATCGCGACCAAATATAAGCGGAATACCGCTATCACTTTCTTCCACGGCTATGCGCTGAAACTCGTTAAATTCATCAACTCGAACGCCATCTTGTCCATCATTACCTGCAGTTGACGTACCCGCCTGAATTATAGAGCCCACAAGCCCCTCTTTAATCCATTTTTTAACAAGCTCGGCCTGCTCGACATTCAGCGGTTGCTGAATTTGATTCAACTGACCGATTTTTTGCTTTAAAGTAAGTTTTGCGAGGATTTCATCCACACGCTTATCAAATTCCTTATACATAACCCGTTTCTCCTCCATATTATATGTATTAATTATATTTGTAAGCTGATTTTTTGTCAACAATAAAGAAAGTCAATTTTTTTGCTAAAAAATGTTGACTTTTCCGCAAAATGCGGTATAATAATTGTTGTTCCTATTGGGGAATTGTGTAACGGTAGCACGACAGACTCTGACTCTGTTTGTTGGGGTTCGAATCCCTATTCCCCAGCCAAAAAACGATAGCACACCACTCGGTGTGCTATCGTTTTTTTGTGGGGAATTGATTAGGGTTTGAACAATTTTTGCCGTAAGGCAAAAATGTTCGGCGACGCGGCAACACCGCCGCGATAGGCGTTGTTGACCGCCAAAGTCTCGAGTACAGTAATTTTTTCGGTAACACTCGCAGTGTTCGAAAAAATGCTGAACGCAGAGTATCCCGTCAAAATTACCTTCAACCGAAAATATAATTAGTTAAACGAAACCACCCTTTGTGGTACCCTCCGTAAGGAAGGTGCCACAGTTATATTCGCCTTGCGGCGAGTTATATTGCTTCGCAGTTATATGATGCTTCGCATCGTGATATTGTCCTTCAGACAGTTAAGAGGCGAATATAATATCACTGAAACCGCAAGGTTTCAATATCACTTTTGCTGTTAGGCAAAAATATCACTGCAAAAGATAGTTTGCAATATCACTTTACCAGCCGAGAAAAATATTCTTTATTTTCGGCAAGTATTTGCCTTTCTCAAAGTATGTAACCCACTATGACACTTTCAGTTCCGGAAAGTGTCATTTCTATTTATATTGAAAAACGGAGACAACTTCTTTACGAAGTGTCTCCGTTCGGGTGGTTTTTTGTTTTGGCCGGGGAATAGTTTTAGGGTTAAATTGTTTAGCCTTTGTTTTCGAGCATATCGCTATTATATTATTATTTTAAAAAACACAACGATACTGTATGTCTCGTTTTACGACTTTAATTCAAGACAAAATAACACATCCCTGTAAAATAAATGTTTGATTTTGCAACCATTGTATGTTATTCTATCTATGTGTAAAGAGGTGGTATTTTTGGATTTATTTAAGCTTCAAAAAAAAGCTGTTAAAGCAGTAAAACGCTCGGCGAAGATATTTAAAAAAGGCGCGATAAATATTATAGAAAAAGGCGATGCGGCAAACATCGTTACCAATGCAGATATATCAATTCAGCATTTCTTAGAAAAGGAACTTAAAAGAATTTTTCCAAAAGCCGAATTTTTAGGGGAAGAAGAAAGTTCAAAAATTGTAACCGGAGAGTATTTATGGGTGATTGACCCTATTGATGGCACAACAAACTTTTCAAGGGATATTCCACACTGTTTAATTTCGGTGGCGTTACTACATAAAGGACAGCCCGTTTTGGGCATTTGTTTTGCCCCTCATTTAAAACAACTTTTCACCGCAATTGCAGGTAGCGGTGCATTTTGTAATGGCAAACGTATAAAAACATCAAACAAACCTTTTAGCAACGCATTGCTTTGCACTTCTTTTACTCCATACCGAAAAGACCTTGCAAGGATATGTGCAGATATTGTACTTGAGGCATACCCATTATGCAACGATACAAGACGATTTGGCTCTTGCGCTTTGGAAATTTGCAATGTTGCTATGGGAAAATGCGATATGTATTTTGAATTGAATGTGTTCCCTTGGGACTGTGCAGCAGCAGTGCTTATATTAACCGAAGCAGGCGGATGTGTCAGCGGTTATAACGGGGAATCTTTAACCTTTGATAAGAAAAATATAGTTATAGGTGCCAACAACCGAGAAAACCTGGAAAAATTAAACAGTATTATACTAAATCATATTAAAAAACCTATCGATTTTGAGGAGCTGTAATTATGTGTATAAAAAAGAAGAAAAAAGAATTAAAAGATTTCAAATACACAAAGGTGGACCCTAATATTTTCAACAAAACCGTAGATTTTGATATTGAAGAAATGTATGACCGTGTGGTTGCAGAGATGACCGCACAGCAAACAAAACGCGACCAGCTATTAATGATATATTTTGCCGCGCTGGCATTTATTTTTCCCTCTCTTGTTTCGGCAGGAGATATAAGTTGGTCAATTAGCGGTTGGGCTTTTATACTTTTGGGTGTTGTGGGATTTTTGTTCTCACTTATAACCATACGCTACCGTTTATACAAGGAAGTTTACTGGCACTCATGCCGTACATTAAGTGTTATGATGAGTGTTGATAAATGCCATTGGAAAAAGGAAAATATACAGGGTATACTTTATCAGTGTATATGTAAAAAATTCAAAAAATACATAAAAGAAGACCGCAAAGTAAATGTTATAAAGTTCGTTTGGGATAACTCTTTTAGCAGCGAAACGCTTTATGTTATAATACTCGCTATTATTTCTAACGCCGTTCTTGCCAGTGGTTTGAGTTTGGTTTTACCGTTTGTCCTTTGGCTTAAAATTTTAATTGGTGTTTTATTTGGATTAGCAGTTTTTATCACAACTATGATTATCTATTTCCATTCGCTTTTAAGCGTTTACAAGGTATGCGTTTTGCAAAAAGAAGAATTCTTTAACACCTCTTTTGGCAACGCTTGGTTTTTCCATTTTTATGTTTAGTAATAAAAACGAGGTGTTACTATCGTAAAACACATTATTCTTTAGAAATTAAAGGATGCAATATGACCAACATCAAGAAAAACAAAATAAAAGATTTGCTTATATCTTTTTTATTTTGTATAGCTATCTTTTTATTTATTATAACTTTTTCGATCTCTCTTCCGATTTATTTAAGGCCCTTTTATTATCTCCATATTGATTATTTAGAGCTTTCAAAGATTAGCGGATTTACGAAAGCGGAAATAATAGAAGCCTATAATGCTGTGCTTGATTATTTAACTATACCCGGAAAAGATTTTTCGACAGGCGTTATGAAATACTCGTTAGATGGACAAATGCATTTTGCCGGTTGCAAGCTGTTGTTTGACCTTAACTCAGCGGTTTTATTAAGCTCGGCAATCTGCATAGTAACGCTCTTGATTTTTAGAAAATCAGACAAAACAGGTCCTTTTTTTATAGGAAAACACCACGCCTCGTTTTATTCGGCCTTGTCCGCAATATTCATACCTATTATAATAGGTGCCTTGGCCTCATTAAATTTTGACAAAGCGTTTGAAATTTTCCATAACATATTCTTTCCCGGAAAAGAAAATTGGATTTTTAATCCTCTAACAGATGAAATTATAGAAATACTGCCTCAAGAATTTTTTATGAACTGTGCTATTTTGATTGGAACAAGCATTTTGGCTTTATCATGCACATTACTTTTATACTGGGGCTTTAAGAGAAAAAGAAATACCTAAAAAGCCACCATAGTGATTGCATTTTCATTCTCATTGTAACTTTTTATTTACTATGCTATAATTAAACAAACAAAATAAAAACGAGGTGTTACTATGGTAAAGCACATTATTCTTTGGAAATTAAAGGATGAATTTAACAATGCCGAAATAAAGACCGATATAAAGGCAGGGCTTGAAAATTTGCTCGGTGTTATACCCGGTTTGTTGGAAATCAAGGTTGAAACCGAGATTTTGCCCTCATCAAACGTTGACGTTATGCTCTATTCGGTATTTGAAAACGAGACGGCACTTAAAAATTATTCCACACACCCCGAGCATGTAAAGGTTGCTGATACCTATGTTAGACCATACACTTTAACTCGCGCTTGTTTTGACTATCAAGTGAAATAGTTAAGGAGTTGACACTATGAAAAACACCATTAATTATTCTTACACACAATTAAAGCGCTTTTGCACCGATGCATTTTTAAAATTTGGCTTTAGTGAGCCTGAATGCGATATTATCGTAGATGTTTTACTCACAAGCGACCTTTACGGCATTGAATCACACGGTATGTAACGCCTCGTTCGCTACCACAAGGGTATCGAAAAGGGACTTATCAAAATTGATGCTAAGCCTGAAATTGTTTTTGAAACACCGGTTTCTGCCGTTATTGAAGGTAATGACGGTATGGGATAGCTGCTCGGCCACAAGGCGATGAGCATTGCTATTGAAAAGGCAAAGAAAACGGGTATGGCCATTGTGTCGGTTAGAAATTCCAACCACTATGGTATTGCGGGTTACTATGCAAAAATGGCTTGCAAGGAAGGTCTTATCGGTATGTCGATGACCAATTCGGAAGCCATTATGGTGCCTACCTTTGCAAAAAAGCCATGCTCGGCAGCAACCCGATTGCTATTGCTATGCCCGCCGAGCCGTACGATTTCTTCTTTGATGCTTCAACCACCGTTGTAACACGCGGTAAGCTTGAAATATATAACAAGCTCGGCAAACCCCTGCCTGATATGTGGGCGCTGGGCGCCGATGGAAAGCGCAGCAGTGATGCATCCGATGTGCTTAAAAACATTGTTGCCAAGGCCGAGGGTGAAGCGCGCATATATACACACGGCGAAAAAGAAGTTTTTGCATACAAAGACCGTTTGGAAAACGGTATAGATGTTAATATCGGCACAGTTGCAGAAATGGTAGACCTTTGCAAATATTTGGATATGGATGTTAAGGAATACCTCGGCGAAGAAGCAGCCAACCTTGTACTTAAAAAGAGTTCTTATGATATGTAATTTCTATTAAAACACAGCACCGCAGTAGTGTTCCTACTGCGGTGCGTTTTTTATTTTGCTCTATTATAAAGGTTTGTCATATGAGCGATTTTTGCGGCAAGACTCGGTGTTGTTTGTCCCACCTTTATGCGCCACTGCCAATTACCCTCGGGGCTTCCCGGAGTGTTCATACGCGCCGAATTATCAAGCTCTAAATAATCCTGCATTTGCGTTACGAAAAGTCGCGCAACGCTACTCATACCGCCTCGCAAAATGCCCCAAATATACCCTTCTTTTTCGTTGAGTCCTAAATACTCAACCGCTTTTTTAAGGTCATCCTGATTAATTTTTTCAAGCCAACCCTTTAATGTATCGTTATCGTGCGTACCTGCATAGCACACACAGTTATCGGTATATGCGTGGGGCAGATAGTTGCTTGAATCTCTTGAATCAAATGCAAATTCCAGCACCTTCATACCGGGGAAGCCGGAATCCTTTAACAGCTGCACCACCTCGGGCGATGGATAGCCGAGGTCCTCAGCGATAAAACGTATATGCGGGAAGCGTTCTTTAAGCACCCCGATAAGCGACATACCCGGTCCCTTTTTCCAATGACCGTTTATAGCGTTTTTATCGCCGTATGGTACTGCCCAAAAGCTTTCGAAGCCGCGGAAGTGGTCGATACGGATGACATCGTATATCTTGGAGGCGCCACCAATACGGCGCACCCACCAGCCATAGCCATCCTCTTTCATTTTATCGTAGTTATAAAGCGGATTGCCCCAAAGCTGTCCTTCAGCTGTGAAATAGTCGGGCGGTACACCTGCAACCTCACTCGGAAAGCCCTTTTCATCAAGCATAAACTCCTCGGGAGATGCCCAAACATCAACCGAATCGAGCGCTACATATATCGGAATATCTCCTATTATTCCAATTCCTTTATTGTGGGCATACTCACGAAGCTCCTTCCACTGACTAAAGAAAAGGTACTGAATATATGTAAATAGCTTTATATCATCTGTTAACTTTTCACGGTATTTTTTTAACGCCTCGGGCTTTCTAAGGCGGGCCGCATCATCGGGCCAATGGGTCCATGGGCGCATATCAAAATGGCGTTTAAGCGCCATATATAGCGTATAATCGGGCAACCAATCGGAATTATCGGCTTCGAATTCTTCAATTTTTTCCTTATCTCTATCAAACCCACGTTCCATTGCTTTTTTAAGCAGCACAAAACGGTTTTGATAAAGCGCGCCGTAATCTACACGCTCGGAATTATCGCCCCAGTACATTTGCTCTATTTCATCGGCGGTCAGTAGCCCATCGGCCTTTAAAATATCCAAATCAATAAGATACGGGTTGCCTGCATAGGTGGATAGGCTTTGATACGGAGAATCGCCATAGCTTGTAGGTCCAACGGGCAAAATTTGCCACCACGCTTGGTGTGCGTCAGATAAGAAATCTACGAACTCGCGTGCCGACTGTCCCAAAGTGCCAATACCGTAAGGCGAAGGCAAAGAAAACAAAGGCATTAAAATGCCGCTGCTGCGTTCAATATAATTATCCTTTGACTGCACCTGCAGCTACCCCCTTGATGATATGCTTTTGACAAGCAAGATAGAATATAATTACGGGTATAATACTGAGTAATATTAATGCCATAGTGGCGCCTAAATCTACTGTGCCGTAGCTTCCCTTTAAGTACTGTATATGTATCGGAATTGTGCGGTATTTATTTATATCCAATACAAGTACGGGCAAGAGATAATCGTTCCATACCCACATAATCTCCAAAATACCAACCGAGATCATTGTGGGATAGAGCATAGGCATAACAACTGAAAAATATGTGCGAACAGGACCGCAACCGTCAATGGCTGCTGCCTCTTCTATTTCCAGCGGTATAGATTTTACAAAGCCCGTAAACATAAATATTGCAAGGCCCGCACCGAAGCCCAAGTATACTATCGGTATAGTCCACGGTGAGTTAAGCCCCAGTCTGTCCGCTGTTTTTGAAAGCGGGAACATAACCATTTGGAAAGGAACTACCATTGAAAATACACACAAATAGTAAACCGTTTTGCATATTCCCGAATCACGACGAGCGATATACCACGCCGCCATTGATGTAAACAACAGTATAAGCGCTGTTGATAGTATAGTTATGATTATACTATATAACACGCTGTTTGCAAAGGGGTAATTTCCAAAGGTCATTCCCTTTATAAAGTTTGCAAAGCCCGCAAAGCTCTCGGCGTTTGGCAAATCGAAGGTATTTGTCTTAACAAATGTATTTAACTTAAATGAGTTTAGTACAACTGCCAAAACAGGCATAATATAAACAATGCTGATTGCCGAGAAAAGCACGGTAAGGGCATTTTTGCCTGCGTTTTTTCCTAAAAGTTTATTCATTCTCATTGCTGTACCTCCCTCTTGCGAGTTATGGCAAGCTGCATAAGGCCGAGGCCCGCAACCAAGATAAAGAATATAACCGCCTTTGCTTGAGCCACACCTTGAGACCCTGCGCTTTGGCCATAGAACGTGCTATATATATTAAGTGCCAGCATTTCGGTTGTTTTTATAACCGTGCCACCCTCTTGTATGATATAGGGCTGACCGGCAGTTAACGCTAAGTTTTGGTCAAACAACTTAAAGCCGTTGGTTAGAGATAAGAAGGTACAAATCGTGATGGACGGCATAACGTTGGGTATTATAACGCGGAAAAGCGTTTGACCCTGATTTGCGCCGTCAATTCTTGCGGCCTCAAGCATATCCTCGGATACCGCCTGCAGCCCCGCTATATAGATTATCATCATATAGCCTATTTGTTGCCAACATAGTAGTATTATAAGGCCCCAGAAGCCCCATTTCGACTCAAGCAAAATTGAAGTGTCAAACTGAGATAAAATACCGTCAAAAATCATTGACCATATATATCCGAGAACAATACCGCCTATAAGGTTCGGCATAAAGAACACTGTACGGAAAATGTTTGAGCCCTTGACACCTTGTGTTAATGCGTAAGCAACGGCAAATGCCAATATGTTTATAAGCACCAAGCTTACAATGGCAAATAGCGCCGTATACCAAAAAGAATGAAGAAAGCTTTCATCCTTAAACACTTCAAGGTAATTTTCAAATCCCACAAACTCTGTGTCGGAAATCAATCTAAATTTACAAAAAGAAAGATAAATGCCCTGCATAAACGGCCACACAAAGCCAATCACAAAGGCAATTAAAACAGGTCCTAAAAAGAACCAGCCCCACTTGGCTAACGGCCCGCGCAGTGTGCTGCCGCCGCCCAGTTTTTTGCTCTTCTTCAAAATTTCATCCCCTTTGCCTTAAAAATTAAAAAACGGGGTGGGCGAATCATAATCGCCCGCCCCGCCTATAATTTGATAAATAATTTTTAGATAAAATTATTTGTTAGCAGCCTTGTACTGAACAGCCCAACCGTCAACAAATGCGGTTTTAACTTTTGCCCAGTTGGCATCACTCTGATCTGCATTGTAAGCATTAAGAGCAGAAACTAATGCCTTACGATACTCATCAACGTTCGGCTGATAGTTGGTAGCCCAATCCATTACATAGCAACCATTTTCCGCATACTTGTTAGCAGCAGCAAGGAAGCCGTTTGTAGATTCAGCAGCGTTCTTATAAGGCATAACGCCGAAGGTGTCAACTAATTTGCGTGAAGCTTCAGGATCGGTTACCCACCATACCATAAAGTCCATCGTTGCCTTCTGGTCAGCTTCAGAAGCCTTAGAGTTGATAGCCCAGCAGTTTTCTGTACCGCAGTTAAGACCGGCTTTTTCTTCGCCTTCAACACCACAGTAGTAAGGAATCATTGTAGCGTTCGGAACGCTCTCGGCAACTGCTGAATATTCCCAAGAACCATTTACATAGAAAGCAGCTTTACCGGTTTTGAACTCGTTCTGAGCATCATGACCGCCGGTTGCAAGTGTGTTGGGAGCAACTGTGCTGTTGTTAATGCAAAGGTCATAAAGGTTTTTGAAGTTAGCCATATATGTACCCTTGATGCTTTCGGGGCATTCTTTCCAACCGCCTGCATCTTTGGATTCATAGTAGTATTCAAGGTTAGCCATGTGGCCTGTGAAACGCCAAGAAGAAGAATCATCCATATCAGAAGCACTGAATGCATCGAAACCGAGCTCTTTTGCACGTGCGTGGATGCTCTCAGCAACTTTCTTTAAGCCTTCAAAGTTTTTGAGGTCTTCCATTTTAAAGCCGGCTTTTTCGATAAGAGTGGGATTTACAATGATACCGTAACACTCATAGCAATAACCGATGGAAACGAGATTTCCGTCTTCATCATAGAGATTGTATGCATCTGTGTTAAGTTCTTTTGCAATTGCAGTGTCTTTAAGATTGAGTGCATATTTTTTCCAATCTTTTACTGCATTCTGGTTACCGATAACGAACAAGGTCGGAGCTTCCGTTTTGTCCATTTCAGCAAGCAATGTTTGGTTGTATGTACCTGAAGCGGCTGTAACAACCTTTACGTCAACGCCGGTTTCTTCTTTGTACATCTTTGCGATTTCTTGAAGAACCTCGTCAGATTCGGGCTTGAAGTTTAACCAGTAAACCGAACCCTTTTCGGCACCACCACAACCGGCAAATAAGCCAACGCAGAGTACCAACGCTAAAATAAGGGAAAGTGCTCTTTTCATGATTTTGTCCTCCTTTTAATCTCGCACTCCTGTGCGATTGTTTAATAAATTATATTTCCACGCCTTTAGGCGTAAAAATCAAATTTTGGGCGGCGCCACCGTTTCGCCCTCGCGAAGCTCGGTTTTAAGCCGCAACTGGCAATTCTTTTTGCCCTTTATAACATCAACTAAAATACGTACCGCCTCATACCCCATCGGTTTTCGCGGTTGTATGAGTGTGGTAAGCGCAGGTATCGTATATTTAGATACCTCAATGCCATCAATCGCTATTACCGAGCAATCCTCCGGCACCTTAACGCCTGCGCCATGCAGTGCTTTTATCGCGGCTATGCCCATTGAATCGGAAACTGTGAAAAGTGCAGTAAAATCTTTTCTTCTTGCCAGCAAACGCTCGGCCGCGTTGTATGCTTTTTTCATACTATAGCCACGGGTTTGCTCTACCAAAGATTTATCAAACTCGATTCCCGCATCGCGAAGTGCTGCGCAATAGCCTTTGTATCTAAGCTCACTTATCGAGTGGTCATCCGTAGCATCAAGCAATACGGCAATTTTTTTGTGGCCTTTTTCTATTAAAAACTTAACTGCCTTGTAGGCCTCGGCATAGTCATCAATAAAAACCGAAGAATATGCCTTTTTATCAAGACTACCAAAGCTGTTTGTATATGTACAGCAAACAAAAGGCACCTCAACTGTTGCTATTTGCTCGGCTGTATAATCAAACCTTCCGCCAAGTAGTATCAAGCCGCAAAGCCGTTTTGAACGAACAAGCCCTGCGCCTGCGGCAAGCTCATCATCCTCGGTGCCTATTTGGTGGATTACCATTGTGTAGCCCGCGTTTCGTATCGCTTCTTCTATAGAACGCAACACCGATGTTAAAAACGGGTTTTCAACACCACGCACTACAACCCCTATCGCATCAGACTGGGTCTTTACCAAATCTCTTGCGCTGCTGTTTGGAACGTAGTGCAGCTCCTGTATTGCTTTTAAAACCTTTGCACGTACCTCTTCGCGTACATCAGGATGATTATTTAGCACACGTGAAATTGTGCTTATTGAAACGCCGCTATATTCGGCAACATCTTTTATGGTCATTTTGGGGTCCTTTTCTTAACTAAAACGAAGCAAAAACTGTCGCGATTTTTAAAACTGAAAACGTTTTCAGTTTTCTACAAAACTATTAAACCATATTTTTGGCAAAATGTCAATGGGTTTTTGACGTTTTCAGCAAAATTTATATAAATAGTTTACAACTTATATGCAACTTACACAAATAACGCTTGTTTAATCCGTGTGTTTTTTACCTACAATAAATATATGTATCGCCTTTTTCGGTTATTATTATTTGATTCAAAACTTTTTAAGCTTTCATAATCTACATTGACTTTTTTGTATACAAGTGCTACTATAAATTTAGTTAGAAAATCTTGGAGGTATTATTATGCGATACGTTGCCGACCACGATTTCCACATCCATTCAAATTTATCGAGCTGCTCAAACGACCCAAACGAAACGCCTGAAAACATCTTAAAGGTAGCACAAGAAAACGGCTATAGTGCCATTTGTCTTACCGATCATTTTTGGGACAGCAAGCTCCCCGGTGCTTCGCCGTGGTATGAGCCGCAAAATTTTGAGCATATTTCAAAGGCATTACCGTTGCCGCAAAACAAAAAAATAAAATTCTATTTCGGTTGTGAAGCCGATATGGACAAATTCGGCACTATAGGTGTCGGAAAAGAGTTGTTTGATAGCTTTGATTTTATCATCATCCCCACAACCCACATGCATATGATGGGCTTTGCGATAGATAATGCTGATGACTCAATAGAACGCCGTGCAGTAAAATGGGTTGAGCGTTTTGAGCGCTTGCTTGATTCCGACCTACCGTTTTACAAGATTGGTATCGCGCACCTTACCTGCCCGCTTATCGCTAATCAGGATAAAACCGCACACATACGCGTTATTGATATGATAAGCGATAATGATATGGAACACTTATTTACCCGCGCGGCAAAAGTGGGACTCGGCATTGAGCTTAACTTCAACCCGTTTGATTATAGTGATGAAGAGCTTGAAAGAATTTTGCGCCCCTACCGTATAGCAAAAAAAGTGGGATGTAAATTCTATTTTGGCAGTGATGCGCACTGGATTTCTTCCCTTAAAGCAGGCAAGGAAAAATTTGAGTTTATTATAGATAAGCTAAATTTGACCGAAAACGATAAGTTTACTTTTGTAAAATAAAAAAGTCCCGAGTTAATCTCGGGACTTTTTATTATTCCTCAGTAATATCAAACAGTTCGTTTGGTGTACAATTAAACAGCAAACACATTGTTTCTATGTTTTCATACCTAATAGATTTTGTTTGGTTGTTTACCATCTTATTAAAGTTTTGATAACTCATGCCTAACTGCTTATATAACCAATATTTTGTTTTACCGTTTTTCTCCAACAATTCCAATACCCTTAACTTTATCATAAGATATTTCTCCATAAGATATATTTTAATTAGATAATATCTTATTTTGCCTATTTACATATAGACTAATACATTATATAATGAATTGGTCTATATTTGATGGAGGCGTATATTATGATAATAGATATTACAAAAATAGAATTAACACCCGGTAACTGTGGACGCGACTGCCTTGGTAATGGCGAACATTTTGACAAAAGCGGAAACCTTATCGAATGTTGTTGTGATGAATGCTCATATATGTTATGCTGTCTTGACGATTATGATATGAACTTATGCAACACTTGTGATGATTCAAAATGTCCAAGAAATAAAAATGGGTCCCGATAGAATCGGGACCCATTTTTATTTAATTTCAATATCAATTCTGGCTGTTTTAAGACCATCGGCCCTAGCGTATACGCTGAGCGTACCCGCTGTATTGCCGAGCTTTATTGCCGCCGCAATAACGCCTGCGTACATTTTCCTATCGGGGCACGAGGGCACTATATGGTCGGTATTATCAGAGCCTGTGCCCGCCACACTGCCGAGCCCATTTGTTGTAAATGAAACAAAGGGATTAGCATCGGGCACTGTCAAACCGTTTTCATCGACACAGGTACAGTGAATAACCGCTAAATCATCGCCGTTAGCGCTTATATCTTCGCCGTTTTGAAGCTCAAGCTTTAGTGCTACAGGTTTTCCCGTTGTTTTAAGGGTTTCGCTTGCCGCCGCTTTACCGCCGATATAACCTATCGCTGTAATCTCGCCCGGCTCGTACACAACGCGCCAGTCGCCACGGCTATATTTTTCCATTTGCTGACGTCCCTTTGATACGCCGTTTACAATAAGCTCAACCTCTTCACAGTTATTATAAACCTGAACGGTTACCTCTTGACCCTCAAAGCCATCCAAATTCCAATGCGGCAGGATATGTACCATAGGTGTATCGGTCCAATGCGATTTATTTTGATAGAACGCATCCTTTTTAATAAGGAACAAATCGTATGCGCCCGACACCGAACACAAGCGTGGCCAAACCGTTTCGCCTCGGTGCTCTACGCCTGCCCACTGGAACGCGCCGCAAATAAAGGGGCGTGCCATTAAAAATTTCCAGGTAAGCTCGCGGCCGCGGAACCACGAATCAGTATCGCCGTCATAAGCCCTTATTCTGCCGCGTTTTGTATCGTTTGGCAGATACCAACCGCGTGTGGTACCCGTAGCACAACATTCCGATGCAAAAATTGCTTTATCGGGGAATTTCTCGTGCAAAATATCGTAATCATCAAGATTATAGTTTACGCCGATAACGTCATTTAGTCCGTTTATTGTTGCCTTTGCGGGTGTGTTTGAAATAGCCGCCATAACGGGACGTGTTTTATCAAGACGTTTTGCAAATGCATACATATCTTCCGCTATATTTTTGCCTTCCTCGGTGGCAAAAAACGGCTCCTCATTACCTACACTCCACATAATAACGCTCGGGCGGTTGCGGTCGCGTTTCATTAGCATTTCGAGTTGCTGCAGTCCTTCAGGTGTAGACTCAAACCAACGGGTTTCGTCCATAACCATAATACCCATTTTATCGCACGCATCCATTGTTGCCTCGGCATTGGGATAGTGTGAGGTGCGAAGCGCATTTGCGCCCATCTCTTTCATTAAACGCATACGGTAGCGGTGAATATTATCGGGCATCGCCTTACCCGTAATGCCGTAGTCCTGATGGCAACAAACACCTTTAATAATAGTTTTTTTACCGTTTAGGAAAAAGCCCTTATCGGAAAATTCGATAGTTCGGTAACCGAAAGTGGTATCGGTTTCGTCAAGAATATTCCCGTCTTTATCATAAACAGTTGTATGCACCGTATAAAGATTCGGTGCATCAATATCCCACAGTTTCGGGTTCTCAACAGCAAGTTTTTGTATAACGGTGTTTTTAAATTTGCGCTCAATTTCTATATCTGTAATATCGCTTGCGATAATCTTTTTATCAAAGCATATTTCGGTTTTAACTGTGCCGCAAAACTCTTCAAAATTATCGTTTCTAACAGTAGTTTCAACCGTTGTTTCCCAGCGAGCGTCATCCTTTTTTTCACTATGGGCATAAACGCCGTACAAATCGGTGGCAACGGGGTTGGTTTTTACAAGCCACACGTGGCGATAAATTCCGCCGCCTTCATACCACCAGCCCTCTTTTTCGGCGGTTGATACGTATACCGACACCACGTTTTCGGAGTCGCCAAATTTTGCAATATTGGTAAAATCAACCTCGAAAGATGTGTAGCCGCAAAAATTATGTAGCATTAAACAGCCGTTTACATAAACGGTTGCGTGTATAGCCACACCCTCAAAATAGAGCTTTAAACGTTTGCCTTTATCATTTTCGCTCAACTTAAAGCGCTTTATGTACCACGCATTATCATATTCAAGATATCCGAGTGCATTATTGTTTTTTTCGTCCGGTGTGCCGCTAATTACAAAATCGTGCGGCAAATCAACGTTGTCCCAACGCTCAGGGTTAATGCCCTTTTCCTTATCATAAGAATCGGGTGCCGAATCGTAAGTAATAGCGGCAGGGCCATATTCCTTACGTTTGGTTTTAGCCTGGGCATACATAACACCCTTAAAATTAGGTGTTACATACTCAATATCGCCTTTATGGAAACGCCAATTTTTATCAAAACAAATTTTTTCACGCATAGCAAACACCTCTGCTACCTTTATTTGCTTTAATTTTATCATCCATATAAAATAAAAGCAATTATTTTATACAATATTTTTAAGAAATATAGATTTTTAGATAATTAAATGCTATAATAGTGAAAGATTTTTTTGATTTCCCATTTTGGATGGAGTGAAAATATTGTACAAGATTGTTAAAAAGAGAATTTTGAACCCTACGGTTACGCTTATGGAAATTGAGGCGCCCGCAGTTGCGCGTAAAGCGGAGCCCGGACAGTTTATAATATTGCGCGTGGATGAAAACGGCGAACGCATTCCGTTAACCGTTGCCGATTTTGATAGAGAAAAAGGCACTGTTACAATAATTTTTCAAATTGTAGGTGCCACAACTGAAAAACTAAACCACAAACAAGAAAATGAATACATAACTGATTTTGTTGGTCCCTTAGGCAAAGCCACTAACACGGATGGGCTTAAAAAAGTTGCCATTGTCGGCGGTGGCGTTGGCTCGGCTATCGCCTACCCCGTTGCCAAAAAGCTATATGGGTTAGGTTGTGATGTAACGGCGATTACAGGCTTTAGAAATAAAGATTTAGTTATATTAGAAGACGAATTTAAAGCGGCAAGTAACAAATTCGTTCTTATGACAGATGATGGAAGTAAAGGCGAAAAGGGTCTTGTAACAGACGCGCTTAAAAAGTTAATTGACAGCGGCGAAGAGTTTGATGAGGTTATAACTATCGGTCCGCTTGTTATGATGAAATTTGTATGCGCACTTACTAAAGAGTACGGCATTAAAACTGTCGCCAGTATGAATCCTATTATGGTTGACGGCACAGGTATGTGCGGCGGTTGTAGGCTGTCGGTTGGCGGAAAAACTGTGTTCGCTTGTGTTGATGGGCCCGAATTTGACGGACACGAGATAGATTTTGATGAAGCTATCAAGCGTTCCAGCATCTATGCACCCTTTGAGCGCAAACGCCATGAGGACACCTGTAATTTATTTAAGGGGGTAAAAGGTTAATGGCTAATATGAATCCTAAACGCAACGAAATGCCGACACTTTCTCCCGAATACCGCGCCACAGTTTTTGAAGAGGTGGCGCTCGGCTACACAAGGGAACAAGCAATAGATGAAGCGAAGCGTTGTTTAAACTGTAAACACAAGCCCTGTGTTTCGGGTTGCCCCGTTGGTATCGATATTCCCGCATTTATTGAAAAGGTGGCCGCGGGAGAATTTGAAGCCGCCTACAAAATAATTGCGCTATCAAGTGCACTGCCTGCCGTTTGCGGCAGAGTATGTCCGCAAGAAACGCAGTGTGAGCAAAAATGTGTGAGAGGCATAAAGAATGAGAGTGTTGCCATTGGCCGCCTTGAAAGATTTGTGGCTGATTACCACAACACACTAAATAACATTGAGGTTATGCGCCCCGAAATATTACCCTACAAAGTAGCCGTTATCGGCTCGGGTCCCTCGGGACTTACGTGTGCGGGCGAGCTTGCAAAAATGGGCTATCAGGTAACTGTTTTTGAAGCGTTACACGTAGCAGGCGGTGTGCTTGTATACGGTATTCCCGAATTTCGACTGCCCAAAAAAATTGTGCAAAAGGAAATCGAAGGCCTTAAAAGCTTGGGCGTTAAAATCGAAACCAATACCGTTATCGGTAAAACCTTTTCGGTTGATGAGTTGATGAACGAATACGGCTTTGATGCGGTATTTATAGGTTCGGGCGCGGGACTACCTAAGTTTATGAATATACCAGGCGAAAATCTTAAAGGTGTATATTCTGCCAATGAGTTTTTAACCCGAATTAATCTTATGAAAGCGTATTTGCCCGATAGCGATACCCCTGTGCAAAAAGCAAAACGCGTTGCGGTTGTCGGCGGCGGTAACGTTGCTATGGATGCGGCACGCTGTGCAAAACGCCTTGGGGCTGAGGTTTATATAGTTTACCGCAGAGGTATGGAAGAATTACCCGCGAGACACGAGGAGATCGAGCACGCTATTGAAGAAGGAATTATCTTTAAAACCCTTACCAACCCCACCGAAATACTCGGCACTGACGATGGCTTCGTAAAAGGAATTAAGTGTGTGGAAATGACCTTGGGTGAGCCCGATAATTCAGGTAGGCGCCGCCCGATAGTGAAAGAAAACAGTGAGTTTGAGATAGAGGTTGACTGTGTACTGATGGCACTTGGAACCTCGCCCAACCCGCTTATTAAATCAACTACGAATGGACTCGAAACTGAAAAATGGGGCGGAATTATAGCCGACCAAAACGGCCAAACCTCCAAAAAAGGTGTTTTTGCGGGCGGAGATGCCGTTACGGGTGCCGCCACCGTAATACTCGCTATGGGGGCTGGTAAAACTGCCGCAAAAGCCATTGATGAGTATATAAAAAGCGAGAAATCTTGACCGAAAAATAAAATTATTATATAATAATTGTGTAAAAAGCATAAATGAGGTGTTTTTATGAGTTTTGTATCCGATAAAATAAGCGAAATCGGTGTAGTACCGGTAATTAAACTTAACAACCCTGAGCGCGATGCTCTGCCTCTCGCCAAAGCGCTTGTAGACGGCGGTATGCCCGTAGCCGAAGTTACCTTCCGCGCGGCAGGTGCGGCAAAAGCCATAAAAATAATGGCCGATGCTTACCCCGAAATGTTAGTTGGGGCAGGTACTGTAATGACCGAGGACCAAATTGACGAAGCTATTGCGGCCGGTGCTAAATTTATAGTAACCCCGGGCCTTGATGCTGATTTGGTTAAATATGCTAAAGAAAAATGCATCGATATTTTCCCCGGTTGCACAACACCCACCGATTATCACACAGCTTTTAGACTCGGCCTTAAAGTGCTAAAATTCTTCCCTGCTGAGCAGTCGGGCGGACTTGCAAAAATAAAGGCTATGTCAGCACCCTTCCCGATGTTTAAAATAATGCCGACAGGCGGTATTTCACTTAAAAACCTTGCCGACTATATCTCCTGCCCCACAATTTGTGCTTGCGGCGGCTCGTATATGGTAACTGCCGATTTGATTGATAACGGCCGTTGGGATGAAATCACAGAGCTTTGTAAACAATCTATCGAGATAGTTAAAGCAAATCGTAAATAAAAAATTATTATGAATAAGGGACGGATGCAAAAGCATCCGTCCACTATTTTTGCAATTAATATTGACTTTTAACGGTACGACACATAGGTCGTACCCTACAGTGTTTATTTTCGAAAATCTTTTTTATCTGTCCGATTTAAAAGGTAATCAACCGAAACATTATGAAAATCCGCCAACTTTATAAGTATTTCAGTGGGTATATCTAATTCACCACGTTCATAGTTGCTATATACTCTTTGACTGCAAGAAAGTATTTCTCCCATTTTTTGTTGTGTTAAATCCTTATCTTCACGTAAATCACGTATTCTTTGATAAAGCATATTCTATCCCCCTACTCTGTTATTTTATAATATATTAATTATATTTTAGCGGATTATTCGCTATTGACATTTAGCGCAAAATCCGCTATAATATGTTTATAACTTTGTTGGGGGTATTAAGATGTCTATACTTGAAGAATTATATAACGGAAATATTGTTCCAACTGAAAAGTACATAAAAAAAGGTGGCGAGTATCAAAAAATTAATGATAAGCTCTCAGAAAAAATTGAGAAATTAATGTGTACGTTAAACAGCAAACAAAAAGATTTATGTGAGGAAATCGGAGACGGATTTTGTAGATTAAGTTACATATCCGAAAAAGAATGTTTTATTGATGGTTTTCGATTGGGTGCTCAAATAATGCGCGAAATTTTGGAATACAAAAGTAAAAATTATATAAAGTAGGGGCAGATTGATCATGCGTTTATTTTATGCTGTTTTCCGCGGGTCGATGTAACCATTGTCCCCTACGCTTTGTATTTTTTTATATCGTAGGGGCGATTCACGAATCGCCCGTTAATACCGCAAAAAGCATAAAAAACGCGATGGTTTTACCATCGCGTTTTTATTATTTTATAATCGATTCGCCTGACATTTCATCGGGTTGTGGAAGCCCTAACAATTTAATAATCGTGGGCGAAATATCGCAAAGCTTACCGCCTTCGCGCAAAGCACAATCTTTACCGATAACCGCAAACGGTACGGGGTTGGTTGTGTGTGCCGTAAAGGGCGAGCCATCGGTATCGAGCATACGGTCAGCATTGCCATGGTCGGCAGTCAGGAGCATTACGCCACCCATTTTAAGAGTGGAATTCTTTACTCTGCCTACACATGTATCAACTGTTTCAACCGCCTTAACTGCGGCCGAGAAGACACCTGTATGCCCTACCATATCGCAGTTGGCAAAGTTGAGTATTACTACATCATACTTGCCGCTCTCTATCGCCTCACACACCTTGTCGCAAACGGGTACTGCGCTCATTTCGGGCTGTAAATCGTAGGTTGCAACCTTGGGGGAAGCAACGAGTATACGGTCTTCGCCTGCAAACTCAACTTCACGTCCGCCGTTAAAGAAAAATGTTACGTGTGCATACTTTTCGGTTTCGGCAATGCGAAGCTGTGTCATATTATTTTTGGCTAAATACTCGCCAAGCGTGTTTTCAAGCGTCTGCGGACGGAAAGCAACATCCACATTCGGCATAGATGCATCGTACTGTGTCATACATACGTAATGCACCTTTTGTCTGCCGCCGAGTCTTTCAAAGCCTGTGAAATCATCATCTACAAAAGTACGGGTAATTTCCCTTGCTCTATCAGGGCGGAAGTTAAAGAAGATAACACTGTCATCGGTCTTTATTCTTTCGGTGCCTTCGGCAACTGTCGGTAAAACAAACTCATCGGTAATGTTTTTGCCGTCTTCATCAATTTGTTCGTATGAAGCGCGAACTGCAGCGGCAACATCGGTTGTTACAATACCCTCGCCGTATACGAGTGCAGCATAAGCCTTGCCTACGCGCTCCCAACGGTTATCGCGGTCCATACCATAGAAACGACCGAGCACTGTTGCGATTTTGCCAACGCCTAATTCCGCTAACTTTTTATTGGTTGCATCAATAAAATCAGCGGCGGATGCGGGCGGTACATCACGGCCATCGAGTAATGCGTGAATATACACGCGCTCTATGCCGTTTTTCTTGGCAAGTTCAACAAGTGCGAACATATGCTCAATATGGCTATGCACACCACCATCGGACAAAAGTCCCATAAGGTGCAATGCGCTATCGTTCTTTTTGCAATTTTCAATAGCACCAAGCAGCGCTTTATTTGTGAAAAAGTCGCCATCTTTAATAGACTTGGTAATACGGGTAAGCTCTTG
This sequence comes from Oscillospiraceae bacterium, assembly GCA_015066405.1. Lineage (GTDB taxonomy): Bacteria > Bacillota > Clostridia > Oscillospirales > Acutalibacteraceae > SIG565. The sequence continues at coordinate 1,327 of SVOM01000013.1, read as the reverse complement.
ATAAACAACGCGGCCTGCACCTATATTGGTGTGTCCTACCTCGCTGTTACCCATTTGACCATCAGGCAAACCAACATCCATACCCGATGCGCCGATTTTTGTTGTGGGACAGTTTGCAAATATATCATCAAGCACGGGGGTGTTAGCGGAATATACTGCATTACCCTCGGTTACATCGTTGAAGCCGAAACCGTCCATTATAGTTAAAACTACAGGTTTTTTCATACTCATCACCTTATTTGGATGCCGCTTTTACGATAATTGAGAAGTCTTCAGCTTTAAGCGAAGCGCCGCCGATAAGACCACCGTCAACGTTTACCTTTGCTACCAACTCATCAGCGTTTTTAGCGTTCATAGAGCCGCCGTACTGAATTGTAACTTTCTCGGCAACCTCTTTGCCGTAAACCTCGGCAATAGCCTCGCGAACATAACCGTTGCCCTCATCTGCCTGGTCAGCAGTTGCAGTAACGCCTGTGCCGATAGCCCAAACAGGCTCGTAAGCTACGATAATGTTTTTAAGTTGGTCGGCAGTAACGTTTGTTAAAGCCATTTTTGTTTGGTATTTAAGGAGAGTTTCGGTGTAACCGAGTTCTCTTTGCTCAAGTGTCTCGCCAACGCAAACGATTGCGGTAAGGCCTGCGTTAACAGCCGCTAATGTGCGTAAATTAACTGTTTGGTCGGTCTCGCCAAAGTATTGTCTACGCTCACTGTGGCCTATTACTACATACTCTACACCTGCGGCAGTTAACATCTCGGCGGAAATTTCGCCTGTGTATGCGCCTGATGCTTTAAAGTGAACATTCTCGGCACCAATTTTAATGTTAGAACCTTTAGCAGCTTCTACTGCAGCAGCGATATCAATAAAGGGTACGCAAAGTACAACATCGCAGTCAGCACCTGCTACGAGCGGTTTCATTTCATTTATGAGCGCTGTTGTTTCAGCGGGGGTTTTGTTCATTTTCCAGTTACCTGCGATAACTGCTTTTCTTATTTGCTTATTCATTTTAAACTCTCCTATTCTCAAAAGTAGCACGGCGTTGCCGCCGTGCCGTTTGTTTTTGATTATTTTTCGCCTAAAGCTGCAATACCGGGTAATACTTTACCTTCAAGGAATTCAAGTGAAGCACCGCCGCCGGTAGAGATGTGTGTCATCTTATCAGCATAGCCGAGTTTTTGTACAGCCGCAGCAGAGTCGCCACCGCCGATAATCGAAATAGCGCCCGATTCAGCAACTGCTTTAGCTACAGACTCTGTACCCGAAGCAAAGTTTTTCCACTCGGATACGCCCATCGGTCCGTTCCAAATAACTGTGCCTGCGCCCTTAACA
>SVOM01000048.1 GCA_015066405.1 Oscillospiraceae bacterium | reverse complement strand
AACGTCGGCGCATTTGCAAAGTGGGATATTTAAAGAGGCATTGTTTACGTTGTTTTGGTCGATATCAACCGCCAACACCTCGGCTCCGTTATTCACAAGCTCCTCGGCTACGGCTGTGCCGTATCTTCCAAGTCCAAATACGGCATAGGTTTTGTTAATGCTCATATTTATACTTCCTTTCTATCCGACGCTTATTTCTTCGATGGGGTCTTTTATTAAATCGGGATTTTGCTTTTTAAAATTAAATGCAATGGCGAGCGATATAGGACCAACTCTGCCAAGATACATGGTAGCGATAATAATTAACTTGCCCATGCCACCCAGCGATGCGGTAAGGTTTCTCGAAAGTCCTACGGTTGCGGCTGCGCTGACCGTTTCGTACATTATATCAAGTGCACTCGCATCACATACCAGTGAGAGAAGCAGTGTCGATATAAACACAATTGAGAAGGATATGAAAACGACCGTTAGCGCCTTGCTTATTGCCGCCTTTGTTATTTGGCGATTAAATATATTTGTGTTTGACTGATTACGTACACAGGCGATGGCCGATGCCAATATTACGGCAAAGGTGACGGTTTTAACACCGCCGGCCGTACCAACGGGGGAGCCGCCGATAAACATAAGCAATATGCAGACAATAGCGGAGGAATCGGTCAGATTTTCTTGCGCTATCGTTGCAAAGCCTGCAGTTCTTGTAGTTACCGATTGGAAAAGGGATATTTGCAGCTTATCAAAAAAGCTATATTCTTTAAGGGTTAGCGGATTGTTATATTCAAACAGCATAATAAACGCGGCGCCCGTAAAAATCAAGATAAGGGTGGCGCAAATGGCAATTTTGCTGTGGAGCGTGAGGTTCGCCCAAAGGCGCCTTTTTTGACGCGGCTGTTTTAGCACGCGCAAGACGTCCCACCAAACAATAAAGCCGATGCCGCCTAAAATTATAAGAAGGCAGGTAACAATATTTATAATAGGGTTGGTGGCATAGTTGCAAAGGCTGTTTTCGGCAATTATGTCTAAACCTGCATTACAGAAGGCCGAAATGGCGGTGAAAACCGAAATCCATATTCCTTTTAGACCAAACTCCGGCACGAAAACCGTCATATAAAGAAGTGCGCCGATGCCCTCGATAATAAATGTGCCCTTAATAACCTTTTTAATAAATCGTATTAGTCCCGAAAGGGAGTTTAGGTTGAACGCATCCTGCAAGAGTAGTCGGTCGTTTATGCCCATTTTTTTGTGGAACAGCACCATAATGCCCGACATTATTGTAATTATACCGAGTCCACCAATTTGAATAAGCAATAAAATAACGGCCTGACCAAAATAGCTCCACGTCGAGAAGGTGGGGGCTACCACCAAGCCCGTAACGCAGGTGGAGGTTGTTGCGGTGAAAAGCGCATCAACAAAGGGTGTTGCGTTGCCGTCTGCCGAGCTTATAGGCAGGCAAAGCAAAACAGCGCCAACAAGTATGGCGCCCAAAAAGCTGAACAATATTATATGCGTGGTTGATACCGAAAGCTTTTTTCTTTGCATAACTTCTCACATTCTTTTAAGTAATTATATTGTAATTATAACATTAATGTATCAAGTTTGCAATAAACAGTAGACATTTTGATAAAATATGATAAAATATTTGTGGTGATGAAAATGTTTTTTAAGACTCAGGATAGTATGCCCGTGGGCTACGGCTTCGAGCAATACGGACTTACACATTTGTTGTGGCTCGGCTTTTGGGTGCTGGCGGTGGTTGTTTGCTGCATTTTGTTTAGAAAATTAGACGAAAAAAAGCAAAAAATTACGTTAATAGTGCTTGGCAGCTACATATTCTTTCAGGAAATGCTTAAAAACGTCGTGGTTGCCTCGGTGGGTGAATTTAGCTTCGGCTATCTGCCGTTCCATCTGTGCGGAATAAATATACTGCTTATAGCCTTCGACGTTATAAAGCCCACAAAGGTTGTGCGCGCATTTCTTTATTATTTCAGCATACCGGGTGCGGCGTTGGCGCTTTTATTCCCCAACTGGACCGAAACCCCCTTCTTTAACTTTTTCCACTTCCATAGCTTTATAATACATATTTTGCTAACCCTTTATCCGTTACTGTTAGTAACCTCGGGCAAAATAAATCCCGATTTAAAGATGGCGGGCAAGAGTATATTGCTTCTTATCTGCCTTGCAATTCCGATATACTTTTTAAATCTCTGGTGGGGCACCAACTTTATGTTCTTAATGAAGCCTGATGTCGGCAACCCACTCGAAATGTTTGAGAAGATACTTGGCAATCACCTGTGGGGCTTCCCGATATTATTACCAATAGTTATATTAGTAATGTATGCCCCAATATTTATAGTTAATAAGTGTAAACAAAAACGTCTTGGTTAAACAAGACGTTTTTTTACTCGTTATTTTTAAGTATAAATTATGCCTGCTTTTGACGGTAGCTTTCGGCTTCCCAGGTGCGAATAAATTCTACCATATCGGGTGCCATCGGGCGTTGTCCGCCAAAGGAAGCGGTGTATTTTGCAATTTTTTTGGCATCCTCCCAAAGTAAGCGCGCATTATCGGTGTCGGGCAACTCGGGACCCACTCCGCAATATACTATATGGTCGGGGGTGAAGGGCTTTTCCAGACAGGGAGGAGCGTCATACTCGGCATTGTAATTTTTGTCGACCTCTTCCTTTAAAATATTCATCATATTTTTAAGCAAAACATCTAAGTCAGCAGGTATGTTTGCCGCAAAGAATACGCCGTGGTTTTGCAAAATCACGGTATTTATATTTTCGCTAAGCACCTTTGAAACCTCGATGGCTAAGGTGTAGCCGGGGCGACACTCGTCCACCCAAACGGCATCGGGGAAGAGTCTGGTTGCTGCTGATTTACCATCGGCCGAACAGGTTAAGCCGTTAACCAAAGACGGATGCAAATGCAATACGTATTTTTGCGGGAATAATGCATGTAAAAGTGTCTCTACGCTTGGACGCTTTGTTTCCTCACCGGGTAGCTTTGCCGCCATAATATCGCTTAAAAATGCGGCTTCGCGTTCATTATCGGAATCGGGATAGCTGCGTTTGGGTATTTCGAGTAATTTATTCATATCGAGTGCCACAAAATTTTCTTCCTTTATGGTTGCGAGTGCCGAACCCGAGCCCTTAACGTAAAGCACGCCGTTTTCCTTCATCGATGTATTACCGCCGCCTGCGGCAACCAAAGAAATATCAGATCCGTAACGACGTGAATATTCAACTAAATTTTTCATAATAAAGCCTCCGTTTAATTGCTTTGCCATTATTATAATCCTTTAATGTGCCGCTGTCAATTAGCAAAAAAAGGACTCGGAAAATCCGAGTCCTTTAAAATTCTGGTATCAATTATTTATTAAGTGCTTCGTAAACTGCAACTGCGCAAGCCACGGTCATACCGACCATGGGGTTGTTACCTGCGCCGATCAGACCCATCATCTCTACGCACTCTGAATCAGTAAATAAAAGACCTTTTTAGAACATAGCCCGAAAGCCTTGTTATGACTTACTTTTTAACACTATTTGATTGTAAAATTCGTCTTACTAAACACATCGTTTTGAGTTTTCTTAACCACATTATAACGTGTTTTGAGGTGTTTGTAAGCGCTTTTATTTAACAAATTAAACTTATAAGAAAAAACGTTAAACATTTTAAGAATAATGTGTTATAATGTAATTATCTTAAATTGTTAGGAGCGTTCAAATATGGAAATTCAAAGAATCGAGAAATTAATTAATGAATGGGAAAAGGCCACAGACAAAGTAATTGAATTTAAAAACCCTGGATATGAAAAGGTTCGTGCACTTTTTAAAGAAACGTTTGAGGTTTTGGATAAGTATGGGAAGGATAAACTTGTACCTAAAGAAATTAGCGGTTTGCTTCTTGAAATGAACAAATTTGGCTGGTGGGTTAGTGATTTGGAAGAAACGCCCTTACACGATCTGTATCAGGAAATTGTTTCATTAATATTCGATTTGAATAAATGTTTTTTAACTTGCGATTGCGATTTTGAAACCATAAAAGAGACTATTGAAAGAATTGTTGGATAAATAATATTTTAATATAAGAGAGACTATAATGAGTAGTATTGTTTTACTAAATGAATCTTGTGTCGATCAAAACGTTGATGCCGTTGTCAATGCAGCTAACAAAAACTTAGCACCCGGTGGTGGTGTATGTGGTGAAATATTCAGAAGAGCTAACATTGTGGATTTGATGATAGCTTGTTCTTACATTAAAAGACCGCTACCAGACGGTTCCGCCGTACTCACAAACGCTTGTCAAATAAAAAATGCTCGATTTATCATTCACGCCGTTGGCCCTGATTTCTCTGTAACCCCCACCGCTTGCGATAAGCTATTCGATGCTTATTACAATTCATTATGCGTGCTGAAAGAGTATCTTTTACATAGTATTTCTTTTCCGTTAATCAGCTCGGGCATATTTGGTGGTGATTTGGAAAACCCCGTTGCCGAGTCGGTAAAGCAATGTGTGTTGGCTTATAAGAAATTTACATCCGATTATCCAGATTATCAAATAGACGTAAAGGTCTGTGCTTACAGTCCGGAATCAATGAAAGAAGCAAAACCTATATTTGACAGTATGATATAGTTAAAAAATAGCTGTGGTTTATTGCCACAGCTATTTTTAACTATTGAGCCCAACTTTATGTTTTGTTCATCGTCTAAATCGACAGGTTCAAGACGAGTACGAACATCATCGGGAATTATATTATAGACTTCTACAGTTCATTTATTAACATGTAATCGTATCGCAAGTTTTGTTGTTTGATTGCCCTCGTCAGATGCTTGCATTAGGCTAAAAGAATACCCTTTATCCGGATCATACATATTTACTGCACTGGTAATTATTGAAAGATTACAACCGTCCTCATCAGGCTTGCCAACAATATAGACTCTTTCTTTATCAGCAGAACAAAAAGCATTATCATCATATTCATCACAAATCTCATAATCAATATGGGCAGTACCGTTTTTTTCAAAACTGTCGAGAATTTCCTGTATTTCTTCCGGAAAACCTTCTTTCAAATTATCCCAATCATCAATACCATCTCTTTGGTTTGCAATTAATTCAACTATAAACTTTGTCATTTGGGTTTTGGCTTCTTCAAAAGTTTCATATTCGCCCACACAAACTTTAAAAGAAATATCACTTTCTATATTTATTGAATATTTCATAATAATTCCCCATTTTGTAGTTTTATAACAACAGCGGCAGTTTGCTTCTGCCGCTGCTATTTTTTATGATTGAGTTACCGAATGTATATCTATTAGACTTCCTTAACACTAATAATGGTAACTGCGCCAGCTCCACTGCCAAACTGCTGTCTGGCTTGATTCAAAGCGTCCATTTTTGCTTTTGAAGAGTCTATTGCACAAACCCTAATAACAATTTTCTTGCCGGTATTTCCACTATGGGCAATACATTCAAATGTTTTCATAATTTCCTCCTGTTTAAAGTCCGGCGGACTATTATCCCCTCGTTTTTAAGCAACGAGGTTACTTTTATTTAAAAAGTTTTTCACAAGATTCGACAGTAAAATACTGTCCGGCGTATTGTTCTCTGAAGGTCTGCATTGCGTGATGTCTGTCTCCGGCTTCAACTAAAGCCACACCCCTAACGCCACCATTCATTTCTTTTGGGGTATAAACAATTTTCCAAGTCTCCCATTTTCCATAAAAAGCCATAACGTGCCTCCGTTTACTTATGAATCAAAGAAAAGACTGCTCAAGTATTCATCTGCTTCCAAATTAAATCGTACACAGAATTCAAATCCTCAGCCGTTTCATCAAAGTGGTTTTCGAGGTATTTCCAATAAAGGTTGCACACCTTATCCGTGTAGTAGGGTTCCGTTTCATGGTCCGGCATCCAGCACTCGGTTTTGGCGAACTGACGACCTCCGACCTCGTGTTCAAACGCACCCGACATAATATCAATAGACAGAATGTTTTCTGCAAATTCAGCATTATAATCTTTTGCGTCAAAGGGGTTTTCTTCCGTAAGCTCTTTTGCTTTTTCCTTGAAGTCATCGCTATTTAAAACAAAATCAAGGATTTCATCTTTTGTGATGGAAGTATATCCTTCTTCACTGTTACCGTACTTTTCAAAATGCAGGGCTCTTAAAGCAATGGATGCAATTCTGAACGAACCATTTACTTTATTGAATCTGAACGTACCACGGTCAAGGCAGGTTATTAAAACTCTTTTAGCACCGGGATTAGCCTCAAAAAGCATTTTCTTAACGATAATATGAACGATGTCATAGTAAGCGTTTAATCCAATACTCTCGTAATTGTTGCTCCAAAGTCTGTTCATGCCCTCTTCAAAGTGCTTAAATCCGTGTTGTTCAACAACCTCAAGCACCTTGTTGAATTCTGCAGTTATTTTTTCAACTTCTTCTTTGTAATAAAGTGTATATGCTTCTTCCTTCGTGATTCTATACTGATCCAGGGCATCAAGAGTTCTATTTACTTCTTCTATCTTCTTCTGTTTATCCTCCCCGAAGGTATTTTTAGTGATAATGTGGTATAATGGATCACCCCAATAGCATTCAAGCGCTTTTTGAAGTATTGTTTCATCACAGGGTTCGCCCAGCTGATGTTCAATGTGCTTCCTTATTGCATTCACAGTTGCTCTGTCGATAGATTTCATCAATCCATAGGCAACCTCATAATATTTTTTTACAGCCGGATCCCCCAAGGGATCCTTTGCGTTTTTAGATTCTTCCATTGCCTTGTTAATTGAATCAGCCGCCGTATTAACAACTTCCTTTAACTTATCAAATAAACCCATAAAAAACCAACCTTTCAAAATTAAATTTGCAACTAAGTGCAGTAGATGTTTAGTAAAAGCTTAGTAAAAAGTTTACTTAAAAATATTATAGCACGATAAGACTAATTAGTCAACCTTATACAACTAATATATTTAGTATTTTTATGATAAAATATTCTTATAAGACTAATTGGGGAGTCGTAATATGG
>SVOM01000012.1 GCA_015066405.1 Oscillospiraceae bacterium | reverse complement strand
TGCCAACAAATCACTCAGGAGGTATGAGTAATGAAAGGTCTTAATAAACTCGGAAAGGTTATTACAAAGATTTTAGAGGTATTCCATTGGGTTGGTGCAGCTTTAATGACAGCGGCTACCGTCTGCTCTATGGTAGCACCTGATTGGGTAAAATACTTTGTCGGCTTTGATGCGAAGGATTGCTGCGGAGCAGATTTAGAAGTGTACGGCTTTGAGGTCAACGCTCCAGTTACTGATGGTAATGCCGATATGCTAACGTTTATGCTCTTTGGCATCGGTGCAATCATCATCCTCGTTGTGATGGCTATGGTATTCCGCAATCTGTATCTTATCTTTAAGAAATCTGAGAATGCCACACCATTTCAAAAGGACAATGTTCGTATGATGCGTGAGATCGGTATTTTTTCCATTGCCGTTCCGGTAGTCGGTTTCATTATGAGCGTAATTATTCGTTTGGTAACCGGTGTAGAAACAGCCGAGCTTAGCATAGATACGGCAGGCGTCTTTATGGGTATAATCGTTCTCTGTCTGACACAATTCTTTGTTCACGGTACTGAACTTGAAAAAGACGTAGACGGTTTGCTGTAAGGAGGTCGCTATGGGTAAAATAGTACTCCGTTTGGATAGAATGATGGTTGAGAGAAAAATGTCCTTAAACGAGCTTGCAGAGCGTGTGGGGATCTCCAACGTCAACCTTTCCAAAATCAAAAACAACAAAGTAACGGCTATTCGCTTTGCCACCCTTGCAGCGATCTGCGACGTGCTTGACTGCGAAGCGGGAGATATTCTGGAATACCAGAAGGATTGAAAAATAAAAATTTGACAGAGGTATAAAATGAAGAAACACAAAATTACTGCAACACTGTACTATGTGGCAGCAATATTATCCTACATATCTGCAGTTATTAACTTTGCCGGTGAAAACAGTAATTATATGGCTGGTCTTTTGATATGCATCGGCTCAACCTCCCTTTGCCTTGGTATATCACATTCAAAAAAGAGCAAAGAGAACAAGGATAAAGAAGATAAATAAATCCCCAATATGTCAATCAGTTTTGTATTGGATATTCTCGAATTTCAGAATGATGAATAACCAAGGAGATCGCACGCTATGTTAGTTGCTGGTATTATAATTACAAGCATTGCAGTTATGATGATATTGTTTCCTCAATTTTTTTTGTTGCTGAAAAATCCAAAAATACCACACGAATCACTAAAAAGCACAAAAGTTAAAAATGCTTTTAGAATTTTGAGTTCTCTGTACATTGTAATTGGTATTATACTGATTATTGTGGCGCTTGTATGATAATCGTAAGTCAAGCCCTCGTTCCCAAAACGGAGCGAGGGCAGAACTTTGTTTACGCACAATTGCAGCAGAGAATGTAAAAACAATCAATGTTAAGAAAACGGGCGGCTTTTCCAAGGTGAATTGGTAGAGTTTTCGGCTTGGTAATGATAGAATTCATAGCGAAAGGAGTTGATAACATGGAACTTGGTAAACAGATCTATGAACTAAGAAAGAAGGCAAACCTCTCGCAAGAACAGCTTGCCGAAAAGGTCGGTGTATCGAGACAAACAATTTCAAAATGGGAGCTTGGTGAAACTGCGCCTGACATTAAGCAAGCACAAGTTTTATCACAGGTATTTAGTGTCAGTTTGGATGAATTAACCGGAAACGACACAAAGGAAGTTATCTACAAAAAGGTAAGCAATACAGAAAAACTTGCGGGCTTGATAATAAAAGTAATAAAAATTTGGGGAATTATTATTCTCGCTTGTTTGATTGTTGCCGTTGTTGGCATTGTTTTGTTTGGTTTTGTGCGAGGGGAAGGTTCCGTCGAATTTGAAAACAACGTGGAAAAGGTCACATTTACAGAAGTCGTTGGCGAAGAAACATATATTATTACGATTGGTTCGGACGGCTATTTTGAAGGTATTGGAATGTCTGACGAAATAAAGGAAGAACTTATGGAACTTATAGTTGTGGGAGATCTTCCTACATCCGAAGATAATATTACAGATTATTTCATAAAGCTACGTGAAGGAACGCAGCAAGAAACACCGTAATACGAAAATAAAGACTAAAAATCTGCCCTCGTTTCTTGATAGGACGGCGGCAAAGTAACGATTACAATCAGTAAAGAAAATGGTCGTGCGGTTGTTTCCGTAAAAGACACCGGTATCGGTATTGCCCCCGAACATCAAAGCCGTATCTTTGAACGCTTCTACCGTGTAGATAAAAGCCATTCCAAAGAAACCGGCGGCACCGGTCTTGGCCTTTCTATCGTAAAACACGCTGTTCAATACCACAAAGCTAAAGTAACACTTGATAGCGAAGTTGGGAAAGGAACAACGATAACTGTAGTATTTTAAGTTTATGTATAAAAGGGACTTTCTTTTTTGAAAGTCCCTTTGCTGTTTTATTTTATAAGTTCTATCGTGTGCATATCTTTTCTGCTATCATAGAACTGATTAAGCACTTTATGAAAAACCGAGTCATATTCACTTACTAGTGCAAATAATGTCATTGATGAACGAAGTTTCATTGCGTCGATATCGCCGAGTATATCTTCGATATCTTGATCTTTATGTTCCAGCAAAGCTTCACTAATTTCAATCAGTCGAGCAAACAGAACCGGATGATCAAGGTATGCTTTGGCTTCCTCGAGTCCATTGATGCCATAGGTATAAGCCATTTGACTTCTTCCAAGTCCACGTAGTTGGGGGAAGATGTACCACATCCAATGAGATTCTTTCTCGCCGTTCTTAATTTCCTTAAGCGCAATTTCATACATACGTTCTTGAGCTTCAAGAAATCTATCTAAAGAATTAATATCCATAAACTCACCTCAAGTGTATTATATCACAACTTCGGAGTGTTGGAAACCAGAAAGATAAATATAGATTAACAATTCAGCTTTGTATTAAGAAAAACATTTTACGTGAGTTTCTGTCTCTGAAACAAGTTCATCTATTGGCTCGTCCAGATATAGGGCTTTAACAATATAAGTATATGTGGTTTTTAAGTCTGTTTCATATAACAATCTTGCTATAACGGTCAGTATGTCGATATGCTTATCAACATACTCGGAGAAAAGATTTGCGATAACATCAACGGGTAACATGTCAATAAAATAATATGGATGAGCTTTGCAATAAAGATTTAGCTCTTCATTATTGCATTGTTCCGGAAAACTTTCGTTTACGTCATAACAAAGTTGGTTTAGTTCGAGCCATAGATTTAAGAAGTTTTTATCGCTAATGAAGGATTTATGGCTTGCCCAACAATGCACAAAGATACAATAGAAATACTTAAACTGCAGCGATGTAAGTTTACTTAAGTTTTTATATAGTGAACGATTGGCCACGTTTTCAAATTTTGAATCTAGTTCCATAGGAATCTACCTTTCTGAATAACTTGTTTCAAGAGCATCAATGTCAAACCTCGTATAATTTAGCAAATAAAATAAGCGCTGCATCAATAGGGATATACCTATAATGCAACGCTTATTTGTATTTTGGACAAACCTCCACAAACGTGTTCTGGGCTCGTTTGGAGGTATGTATTGTTGGGGTAGGCATGGTTAGACCGTAAGGCTAAAAGCGTATCTAACACTTGTTTTATGGCCTTTAACGATACGACATTTGCGCTCGAAGTTCAAAGTTCGTATGGGTTTAATTTTCTTAACCATTTGACCACCGATAGAACCAGCCTGCTTAGCGGTTAAGTCGCCATTGTAACCCTGTTTGAGGTTAACGCCAACTTCGTTAGCAGCTTCCATCTTAAAGCGGTTAAGAGCATCCTTAGCTTCAGGAACTACGTGCTTTGCCATTGATAATTCACTCCTCTTGTCGTAAAATATTTTGCGTTTGTAGTTATATTTTGTGAAGAGATAAATGAATTATAATAGGAAAATAAATCAAGTTTTGTAAATTTTCGGTGGAATTATTTAAAGTTTATTTTATAAACACCAAAGCTTTCGGCGGGTATTCTAATCCAGCCGTCATTATTCGGCGCTTCGCCAAAAATTATTTCAGGGTTCGCTTTAAACTCTTGTGGCATTTCGGCCCATACCTCGTGTTTATTGACATTAACAGCGGTAACAACGGCATCGTTATTATCTTTGCGCATAAATACTATATATCCGTTTTCAGAGTGCACAGGAATAAATTCCGCATTTTTAAGACATAAGGTGCTTTTTCGTAAATTACCGAGTTTTCGGTAAACTGATAGTAATTTTTCATTAATATTATCCCACGGAAAAAATGCGCGGCAAAACGGGTCGCCGTAACCCTCAAGGCCCACTTCATCGCCATAAAAAATTGATGGTACACCGGGCAAGGTGTACTGTATTGCCGCCGCTGCCGCGACTCTGTTAGCAGCGATAGCATATTGCTCTTCGGTTAATTTTTGCATTGATTGCCATTCTCTGTTTTGTCCATCACAAAATGCATCGGATAATTTAGTGATAATTCTTACAGTATCGTGGGTGCTTAGATGGTTCATTAGTGTCTTTATTGCGGGGGCGGGGTAATTTTCGGTAATCTCAACCACCGTGTCAACCAAATCAACAGCGTTTCCTGTTTTAAAAAAGTCAACAATGGCGTTTGCAAACGGGTAATTCATTACCGAGTCAAGCTCTGACCCAAGCAAAAATTCACGGCGTTTGTCGTAACTTGTTTTATTTGATGCATCCTCCCATACTTCGCCGAGCAAATAGGCATCGGGATGCTGAGATTTAAGCGCAACACGGATTTTTTTGATAAACTCATCGGGTAGCTCATCCGCAACATCAAGCCTCCAACCCGAAATACCATACTTCATCCAATGCTTGATTACACCGTTTTTACCCGTAATAAACTCACAAAAATCTTCATTATTCTCATTAGTTTCGGGCAAGGATTTTATGCCCCACCACGATGTGTACTTATCGGGCCAATTTTCAAAATCAAACCAATTATAATACTCCGAATTTTTAGAGTTGTATGCCCCGAGTGTTTTATATCGGCCGTATTTATTAAAATAAAGACTGTCGTCTCCCGTATGTGAAAAAACGCCATCAAGAATTACGGCGATGCCAAGTTGCTTGGCTTCATCGCATAATTTTTTAAGGTCGTTTTTATTGCCAAGTAACGGGTCTATTTTTTTATAGTCAGCAGTGTTATAGCGGTGGTTGGAATGGGCTTCAAATATAGGGTTTAAATATATGCAGTTTACACCAAGACTTGCTAAATACGGCAGTTTTTGTTCAATTCCCAAAAGGTCGCCACCATAATAATCGTTTCCAAGTGAGCAAGGTCCGTTGTTTTGGCGGTGCTCAGGCGTTTTTGTTGTGTCGGACACAATAAATCGGTCGCTCGGCACCTTAGTTTTTGCTTTACAAGAACTGAAAAAACGGTCGGGGAAAATCTGATAAATTACACCGCCCTCTAACCATTTGGGCGTTTCAAAACCACTGTCATACACGGTTTGTTGCCATTCGCCGCCTTCGGCTGATACGAAACCTACCGAGTGTGAGCATTTAGTTACCCTAAACTCGCCGTGTGGACTGTTGTATTTAAAGGAATACCAATAAAGACCTGTATCGAGCTTAATTTCGCATTCCCAAAATCTATAATCCTCTAAATAATCAGCGGGGGAGAGAGAAACAGTTTTTATCTCGCCGCTTTTATCGTTTTTAATTATTAGATATGCTTCATTACACAAAGCGTCATCATGCAGTAAAAGCCGTAGCTTTAGGCATTCGCCCGAAGCTACAGCTCCAATGTGTGAACGGTATAGTGGATTGCGTGAATCAAAGGGATAATATATCATAGTTATTCCTTCTATTTTACAGGTTTAATATTCCATATATCGTTTGCGTAATCATTTATTGAACGGTCTGCTGAGAATATACCCGATTTTGCAATATTCATAAGCGACATATCATTCCACTTAAATTTATCTTTAAAGAGGGTGTCAGCAGTGTCGTGTGCGCGGCAGTAGTCAGCAAAGTCCGCCATTGCCATATAAGAGTCAACAGTTGTGATGGCTTTATGAACTGCTTCAAAGCTTTGTCCGCCCATGCCTTTGCCGATAAAGTCAACAACCTGTTTTAATGTGGGGTTATTTTCATAATAGCGGCTTGGTAAATATCCTGCTTTCTTAAGGCGCATAACTTCGGGCGTTTCCATACCAAAGATAATGATGTTATCATCGCCTACGGCCTCGTGTATTTCGACATTTGCGCCGTCCTCAGTACCAAGGGTTATAGCACCATTCATCATAAGCTTCATATTACCGGTACCGCTCGCTTCCGTTGATGCTAAAGAAATTTGCTCACTGATATTTGCGGCAGGTATCATAATTTCGGCTAATGATACACGGTAATCTTCAAGGAATACAACCTTTAATTTATCACTGATAGTACGGTCGGATTCAATTAATTTTGCAAACTGATTTATAAGGAAAATGATTTGTTTTGCAAGATAGTAACCGGGGGCTGCTTTTGCACCGAAAATATAGGTTTTTGGTACAAAATCAGCATTGGGATTTTCTTTAAGATAAAGATATTCCGAAATAATATGCATCAAATTTAGGTGTTGACGCTTGTATTCGTGCAAACGCTTAACCTGCATATCAAACATAGAATCGGGGTCAACCGAGATGCCAAAATTATCTTTAATATGATTTGATAAACGTTCTTTATTAGCGCGTTTGATTTCATCAAGGCGTGTTAAAACGGTCTTGTCGCCCTTGAATTTTTCAAGTTCCGCAAGGTGTGCTGCATCACTTACAAAGCCATCGCCGATAAGCTCGGTAAGGTAGGAGGTAAGCCGTGGGTTTGCTTGGCACAACCAACGGCGGTGTGCGATACCGTTTGTAACGTTTTTGAATTTTTCGGGTGTCATTTTATAATAATCATTAAAGAGCGAATCTTTAATGATGTTACTGTGCAAACGCGAAACACCATTTACGCTGTGGGAGGCTGCAACACAAAGGTTGGCCATGTGTATCATACCGTTTTGGATGATAGCATTACGCTCGGTAACGGCAAGGTCGCCCGTTAAAGCCATAAGCTCATTACGGAAACGGCGGTCAATCTCTTTAACAATTTGATAAATACGGGGAAGTCTGCGTTGGAATAAATCCTCCGACCAACACTCAAGCGCTTCGGCCATAACTGTGTGGTTGGTGTAGGCAACGGTTTTTGTAACAATACTCCACGCCTTATCCCAAGAATAGCCGCACTCATCAAGTAAGAATCTCATAAGCTCGGGTATACAAAGTGTGGGGTGTGTATCGTTAATATGAATTGCCACTTTATCAGATAAGTTTTCGAGAGTATCATAAACACGGATGTGTCGGTTAAGAATATCTTGAACCGATGCCGAAACCAAGAAATACTGTTGGCGAAGGCGAAGTGATTTACCCTCCAAATGATTATCCTCGGGATAGAGCACTTTACTGATAACCTCAGTGTTGGCCTTTTCTTCGAGGGCCTTAACATAGTCGCCCTGATTAAAAGCTGACATATTAATGTCTTGATATTCAGCACTCCAAAGGCGCAACACATTAACTGTTTTACCATTTTTACCGGGTGCCATAAGGTCATACGGCATAGCACGAACGGTGGTATAACCCTCGTGCTTGATGTTATGATGGTTGCCGTCCCACCACTCGTTTATGTGGCCGTCAAATTTTACATCAACTGCAGAGGCAGGGCGTGGTTCAAGCCAAACACTACCACCGGGAAGCCAGAAATCAGGCATTTCGGTCTGCCAACCATCAACGATTTTTTGGCGGAAAATACCAAACTCGTATTTTATACAGTAACCCATCGCAGGGTAGTTGCCACTTGAAAGCGCATCAAGAAAACACGCTGCAAGTCGGCCAAGGCCACCATTGCCAAGACCTGCATCGGGCTCTAATTCATAAAGATTTTCAAGTTTTACATTAAATTTTTTCAGTGCTTCGGAAACTGTATTTTCAAGGTTTAAGTTAAATAAATTATTTTTTAAGGAACGACCCATAAGGAATTCCATACTTAAATAATAAACGGTTTTGGCTTGCTGTTTTGCAGTTTCACGTTTAAATGCCGTTCTGCGTTCTGCAAGAATATCAAGAAGCACCAGTGCGGTGGCTTTATAGAAAAACTCATCGGAAGCCTGAGCGGGCTCGATACCAAAGTTGTGGGAAAGCTTGCGCTCAATCAATTCAGCCATCTTTTTTGAGGTGTATTCTGTTGCCATAAAAAACATCTCCTTAATAAAATTGTATTTAAGTGTATTAAATATAATTATTATACCAAATTAATAATACAATATTCTAAGCTTTAATGCAAGTAGATACTACAACCAAAATTTTTCGAATTTTTGTTGATATTAACTAAAAAGATTAAAGCAACCTAAAAAATATAAAATAAATGTATGCAAAACAAACAAAAAAGTTGCTTTTTTTAGGCATAATAAAAGCGCCTTAAAGCAAGGCGCCGTTATTATCAATTATTCGCAAATTTCATCGGGTGTGCAATCACATTCAATATAACCGTCTACACAGTCATCATCTTTCTTTAAATAACGGTCAATAAGAACTGCTACGCCTGCTGCCATAGTAACAATACCGATGATTACGGCAATGGCAGTAAAAATATGTTTAGCTTTCATAAGAAATACCACCTTTCCTTTTGTTTATTATACAATATTATAAACAAAAAGTCAATTACATAAACGGCGCAAATAAGTGAAGAATATATTGTTTGAATTTTTGCCATAAAGGACGTTTGTTCCATAAAACAGGATCAATTTTTTCTGATACCGATAAAATGTCTTCGAAATTTTCTTTTATCGTTTTTACAGACCCTGTCCCGCACATCCAAACACCACATTCAAAATGCAAATACAAACTGCGATAATCGGTGTTTATTGTTCCCACAGTTGCCACGCTATCATCCGATAAAAATATTTTTGAGTGTATAAAACCGGGGGTATATTCATAAATTTCAACCCCTGCGGCTAAAAGCTCCGAGTAATAATACTGAGTTACGGGATGCACATACCATTTATCAGGGATGGCCGGAGTAACAATTTTTACATCAACACCCGACTTTGCCGCAAGACACAAAGCACCACTTAGCGCACTATCAAGTATTAGATAAGGCGTTGCGATATATACATATTTTTGTGCGTTGTTTAATATTTGCAAATATACGCCGGCTGCCGGGTTTTTATCGTCAAGTGGGTCATCAGGGTAGGGCATATAAAAGCCGTCGTTTTCATATTTTCTCTTTGAAATACGGCTCTCTAAATCTATATGCTTGCCGGTAGTAAATTCCCACATTGAAGCAAACATATAAAGAAAACTTGTAACCGCCGCACCTTTTAACATAATACAACTGTCCATCCAGTAGCCAAAGCGTTCAATGCGGTTTATATATTCATCGGCTATGTTAAAACCACCCGTAAACGCGGTTTCGCCGTCAATTATAATAATCTTGCGGTGGTCGCGGTTGTTCATAAAGATATTAATTGAAGGCACAATAGGGTTAAAGCTTGATACCTCAATACCACTTTCACAAAGCGTCTTGACAAAATTTTTACTTTGGGTTTTTATAGAGCCGAAATCATCAAAAATTATTTTAATTTCGACACCCTGTGAGGCTTTTTCTTTAAGTACCGCAAAAATTTCATCCCACATTGAGCCCTCTGCCAAAATAAAAAACTCAAGATAGATATATTTTTTGGCTTTTTTAAGTTCGTCAATTAGCGTTGGCATTAGGTTTTCACAAGGGGCAAAGAACTCGCTTTTTGTTCCGTCATATACAGGCACTTCGGCCTCGCGGCGTATAAACTCGGCTTGGCGGGAGTGTATCATATCTTCGTAATTTAAACGCGATAAGGTTTTGGTATCATCGGGTAAGAATTTTTTATACTTGTCATTTACTTTTTTTAATTTTCTTCTGATATGCGGAAAAACACGCCCACCGCCCCAAAGCAGATAAGAAACCACTCCAAAAAGCGGCACCAACAGTATAAAAATTATCCACATTATTTTATAGCTTGAATTACCGCGTTTATTTATTATTGAAAATACGGTTAAAATGCTGATAAACTCAGCCGCAGAGTAAACCCATACTCGTTGTTCGGAAAAATGCGTAACCGTTAAAAACAGTAAATATATTTCCAACAGCAAAATAATAGCAGTGATAATTATTCTAACGGGCAGTCGATGTTGTTTGCTTTTCATATTTTTCTCCGCAAAATTTGATTTTATAATATTATAGTAAGCTAAATTTGTTTATAATATTTTAACAACCTTTAAAAAAGATGTTAAAAAAGTTTACAAATTATAGTAGAGAATAGTAATAAAGTGTGGTATAATATTTTTTAATTAAAATAACAATTTCGGAGGCAGTTAATGAAACCCACAGTTATAGCCGAGGGTGTTGACGGTTTGTTCATTCAAAATAACCGCTTTAACACAACGCTCGTTTCCTTTAATTTTTATTTACCTTTAGCCGAAAAGGATGTGTCAGTTAATGCGCTTTTGCCGTATGTGCTAACATCTTGCTCTCAAAAGTATAAAACCTTTACCGAGCTTAATTTGGCTCTAAATATGCTTTATGGAGCGGGGCTAAGTGTATCGGTAAGCAAAATCGGCGATGCACAGCTAATAAAAATTGCAATTTCGGTAATTAACGATGAGTACTCTATAGACAATGAACAGGTTATTCAAAAAGCAACCGATTTGTTGATGAATTTGATTTTTGAACCAAAGGTCGATGGCGAAGCATTTTGCGAAACCGATGTTGAGCGTGAGAAGAGAAAAGCGCGCGAGCATATTTTAGGCGAGATAAATGATAAGCGTTTGTATGCAAGAAAACGCCTTATTGCTGAAATGTTTAAAGGCTCAGAATATGCGGTTTCCGCCTATGGCACAACCGAGCTACTTGATAAGGTCGATGGTACGGCTCTATTTAATGCATGGCAAAATATGCTAAGCACCGCTTATGTTAGGGTACAGCTCGTAGGTAAGACCTTGCCCGATAATTTTTTTGCAGCTATTACTGATAAGTTTTCAAAATATAATCGTAAAGTTAATAATGGTTATAAAAACTTAACTGAGCTAAAGCCGCGTACCGAAATTAATAATGTAACCGAACGACTTGACGTAGCCCAGGGCAAGCTTGTTATGGGCTTTTCCAGTGATGTTTGGGGAACTGATGCTTATGCTCTCACAGTTGCTACCGATATTTTCGGTGGCGGCACTTATTCGGGACTTTTTTCAAATGTGCGCGAAAAGCTTAGTCTTTGCTATTATTGTTCCGCATCGGCCAATAAGAACAAAGGCTATGTTATGGTAGATTCGGGTGTTGAGTTCAAGAATGCCGCATGCGCAAAGGAAGAGATACTTAATCAGCTAAAGCTGGTGCAAAACGGCGAGTTTGAGGACAATGTTTTTGCCGCATCAAAGAAAAATATTCTAAATTCTTTAAATTCCTCCTATGATAGTTTAGGCGCGCTTGATAATTGGTATTGCGCGAATATTTATTGCGATGATATCAAAGCCCCCGAGGAAGTTGGAAAGATTATTACCGATTTAACCCTTGAGGAAATCATTTCGGCGGCCAAGGGTATAAAACTCAACACCGTATTTATGCTTTTAGGCAAGGAGGGCGAATAGATGAAAACACAAATCTTTAAAAATGATATTTTAAAAGAAAACTATTCGTTAGCCACATTGGATAATGGACTAAAAGTTTATATAATGGAAAAGCCCGAGTTTAATACTGTATATGCCGTGTTTGGCACAAAATACGGCTCTATCGATACGGCGTTTTCACTAAACGGAGGCAAAACTGTAAAGGTACCCGAGGGTATAGCGCATTTTTTGGAGCATAAGCTGTTCGAGAGTGAGGATGGAGATGCATTTACAAAATATGCAAAAACGGGTGCTTATGCAAATGCCTTTACATCGTTTGATAAAACCTGTTATCTTTTCTCTTGCAGTAGTATGTTTGAGGAAAATCTTGATATACTTTTAAACTTTGTGCAAAGTCCGTATTTTACAGCCGCAACTGTCGAAAAAGAGCAGGGCATTATCGGTCAAGAAATTAGGATGTATGATGATAGCCCGTCTTGGTGCGTTTTATTTAATACCTTGCGTGCGATGTACCATAACAACCCCGTAAAAATAGATATTGCGGGCACAGTTGAATCAATAGCGCAAATTGATGATAAACTGCTTTATGAGTGCTACAACACCTTTTATAATCCCTCAAATATGTTTATTTGCATTGCGGGTAATGTTGATGCTACAAAGGTTATCGCCAAAATCAGTAGTCTGGTTAAAAATACCGCACCCGTAAAAATTGAACGCATAACTCCCGATGAGCCCGAAACGGTGGTTAGCGGTTATATTGAGAAAAACCTTGATGTCGCCTTACCGCTTTTTTGCTTTGGTTATAAGTTGAATTTAAAAAACGAACCAACGCTATATGATACAGTTTGCTTTGATGTTCTTTTAAAAATCATTTCGAGCGATATAACCCCGCTTTATAAAAAGCTTACCGATGAAAAGCTTATCAATGATGAGTTTGACGGCGAGTTCTTTACAGGGCGTGGCTACGCGGCACTATTATTTGATGGCGAGTCAGCCGAGCCTAAAAGGGTTGCCGAGAGTATCAAGCAAGAGGTGCTCCGCATTAAAAAAGAGGGCATTGATAAAGAGTGCTTTGAAGCCGTAAAACGCGATATATACGGCGGTGTTATTAAGCGCTACAACAGTGTGGAAGATATCGTTATGTCGTTTATTGATTCGGCAGTTTGCGATTATAACTCTTTTGATGAGCTTGAAATTATAAAAAATCTTAAAGTAGAAGATGTTGAAAAGTACCTTGAGTATTTAGTTTTAGAAAATACTGTTCTGTCAGTGGTTTCACCAAGGTAGAAAAGGAGAGATAAAAATGTATAGCGGCGTTATTTTTGGTATACCGTTTGATATTAACCCCGTTGCCTTCACTTTACCGATAGGAGAAGGCTGGGACATATACTGGTATGGAATAATTATTGCTTTGGCTTTTTTGGTAGTTGTTATATACGCTATGGTAAAGGCTCGGCAATATGACCTAAATACCGATAAAATGCTTGATGTAGCTCTCGTTACCACGCCCGTTGCCATACTTTGTGCCCGCCTTTATTATGTTATATTTGATGGCGAAAAGCTAAACAGTATTTCGGAGTTTTTTGGTTTTGACGGAGGCGGTTTTTCGGGCCTTGCAATTTATGGTGGTGTAATCGGTGCGTTTGCTTGCGGATTTTTAATGTGTAAAATCAGCAAGGTAAATGTGCTTGATATGTTTGATATTGCGGCAGTGTGCTTTTTGCTCGCGCAAGGAATCGGTCGTTGGGGTAATTTCTTTAATCAAGAGGTTTACGGCGTGTTTACCGGTAGCAACTGGTGGGGTATGATGAGCAACCGCACCGTGAGTGAGATGGGCACAGGTCTTGTACACCCGTTGTTCCTTTATGAATTTGTATGGTGTGTTGCGGGATTTTTCCTTATAACCCACTTTGCAAAACAACGCAAATTTAAAGGCCAAAACACCCTATTATACGGTATGTGGTACGGCTTTGGCAGGGGCTTTTTAGAACTTTTGAGACCATCCTTTTATACCCTTACAATCGGTAAAATGCCGGTTTCATCCTTGCTTTCATTTGTGCTTTGTATCACTTGCTCCGTGATTTTTGTTTCTATATTAAAAAAGAAAAACCAAAAACAAGAGGACTATGTTCCGATGTTTACCGAAAATGCGGAGAAAACTTTTATAGAAGAGGAAGTGGCTACTGATGGCGAAAATAATTGACGGAAAAGAAATATCTGCTTTTGTTAAAAATAGAATAGCAAAAGAGGTAGAAGAATTTAAAAAGGGCGGCAAAGAAATTTGCCTTGCAGTGATTATTGTTGGAGAAGATTCCGCTTCTAAGGTTTATGTTGCCAATAAAGAAAAAGCGTGCGAGGCACTTGGCATTAAATCTTTAAAATATGCCTTGCCCGAGAGCACTACCAACGAAGAGCTTTTAGAGTTAATACATAAACTAAATAACGATAAATCAGTTAATGGCATACTTTGTCAGTTGCCGTTACCAAAGCATTTGGATGAAAAACTTATCATTGAAAATATATTACCCGAAAAGGATGTGGATGCTTTTCATCCTGTAAATGTCGGTAGGATAATGATAGGCGACTATGACTTTTTGCCGTGCACCCCTGCAGGTGTTATGGAGATGCTTAAATATGAGAATATTGATGTAACAGGCAAGGAATGTGTTGTGCTTGGCAGGTCAAATATCGTTGGAAAGCCAATGGCAATGCTGTTGCTCCACAGTAATGCAACGGTTACTGTTTGCCACTCAAGAACTAAAAATTTGGCTGATATATGCCGCCGTGCCGATGTGCTTGTGGTGGCTATAGGCAAAGCAAAATTTGTAACCGCCGATATGGTAAAGCCCGGCGCGGTTGTAATTGATGTCGGTATGGATAGAGATGAAAATGGCAAGCTTTGCGGCGATGTTGATTTTGCTACAGTAAGCGAGGTGGCTTCGGCCATAACTCCAGTTCCCGGCGGAGTTGGCCCAATGACCATTGCAATGCTTATGCAAAACACACTAAATGCCGCAAAAAAACAACTCTAACGAAATTGGGGAAGAGAATTTGAAAAAAAGGATTTTAGCGCTTCTTACAGTTTTATTTTTGTTTATCGGCACCTTTTCGCTAACAGCGTTTGCATACACCGATAAGCAGTATAAATTTAGTATTGAAGTGCCCGATGTTTATACCGTAATTAATGCGGAAAATATTAAATCTAATCAAGATTTTCTGCAAAAAATTAATTATACGGCGAGCGGATTTAAAGAATACCTTGAGAAGAATAATATTGTTTTTTACGCCATAAATAAAAACAACGGCAGTGAAATTGTACTCAAGTGCCTTTCAAGCGAGTTTTCAAAAAGTATTGAAAATCTTGAGTTGCTTGATAGTGATGCGCTTTCAAACGTTGCCCAAAAAATAGTGGCGGACAGTAATTATACTGTATGCGAGAAAGGCGGCAGTACTTTTCTTAAAATTGCTATAAACTCTGAAGACAAGGGCGGAAGATTTTGCGGCTCACAGTTTTTAACCGTTAAAAACGGGATGATTTATTCATTAAGCGTTGTTTTCCAAGGAACTGACGTTGACGTTGATACCGAGAATAAAATTTTGAAGGATTTCAATATCAGTCAAAATTCGGGCTTTAGTTGGCGCGAGTTTGAGGATGTTATTATAGCTGTTATAATTTCTTTGGGTATTATATTATTTGTAGTAGTTGCGGGTTATATTATTTATAGAACCATTGATGATATTCGCAACAAAAACTCAACAAACGATGTAGCACCCTATGTAAAAATTAAACGCCGAAAGTTTTAAAAATGTACTATTTTTATTAACTTAGCGTTCATATTTTACCTTTATAATGCCAGTATAAATTCAATAGAGGGAGCATTATGGACTATAATAATTTCGATTTTAACAATCAAACCTTCGGAAATGATGAGTTTCCTGAGTTTACACCAAAGCGAGAAAAAAAGAAAAATGGCGGCAATAAATACAGTTTATTAACTGTTATTATATGCACTGTTTTGGCGGCGGTTATCGGCGCGACATCTGCGGCGGGTGTAATTATTAATTATAAAAATTCAGAAAACGCGGCGGGGCACACCGAATCCACAAGCGAAAATTCAACACAAAACGTTACAAATATTAATATCGAAGAAACTGTGGAGAGCGTTATTGAGGCCGTAGCCAAAAAGGTTACACCGAGTGTTGTCGGTATCGCTACATCCACTTCAATTAACAGCTTTTTTGGCGGAAGCACCGAATCTACCGGTACGGGCTCGGGTGTAATATATTCTGCTGATGGTTATATTATTACAAACTACCACGTGATAGAGAGCACACTTTCCTCAGCATCATCAAAAATTGAGGTGTATTTAACCGAGGACACCGAAAAATCTTATGAGGCGAGTGTGGTAGGCTATAATATCACGCACGATTTAGCAGTAATAAAAATTAATGCTAAAAATCTTCCCAAGATTGAGGTTGGAGATATTGATGATGTTAAAGTAGGGCAGTATGTAGCCGCCATAGGAAGCCCTGGTGGACTTGAATTTATGGGCTCGGTAACATACGGCATAATCAGTGGACTTAACCGTATGGTATCTGATAACTCAACCGAAGATAACGTTAATTTAATACAAACCGATGCGGCCATTAACCCCGGTAACTCGGGCGGTGCGCTTGTAAATACAAAAGGTCAACTGATTGGTATTAACAGTTCCAAAATTGCTGCAACCGAATATGAGGGCATGGGCTTTGCAATACCGATAGATACAGTAGTTGAGGTTTGCGATAAAATTATTTCCCGCCAGTATGACCCCAACCCGTATATCGGTGTTACAATTAACGAAAAGTATACTCAAGATATACTTGAGCGCTTGGGCTATCCCTCGGGCGCAGTTGTGAAGAGTGTTATGAATGGCGGTCCTGCATATAATAGCGGTATTAGAAGCGGCGATATTATCACACAGTATGGCGAAACAAAAATTACCGACTATTCAAAACTAAACGATGCAGTTGCCGCATCAAAGCCGGGTCAAACGGTTAAAGTAAAAATTTACCGCTCGGGTAAATACTATTACGCAAACATAACTGTTGGCTCAAACAACTCACAATAATAAAAACTCCCGATGCCTATGCATCGGGAGTTTTATTATTTAAATAAGAAACCAAAAATGTGTCTAAAGTTTTCCTCTAATGAAATATTGTTAAGGAATGGGTCTATTATTAAAGAGTAGACAATAAAGGCAACAAGTAGGAATAAAATAATTGCCAAAATTGCTGTGAAAATGCCCATAGAACGCTTTTTGGGTTGTGCTGTGGGAATCTCATCTTCAACATCATCGGCATCATCAAGGCCATAAATTACGGGGTCCTCAATTACATCCTCATTGCCGCTTTCTGTAGTAACAACAACCTCTTCGGTTGCCGATTCCACAGTGTCGGTAGTAACGGCATCGGTAATATCATCAGTAACGACATCCGTAATAGTGTCGGTTACATCATCACTTACAACAGTTTCTTCAACAACTTCGGTATCTACTGTAGCATCGGTGTTTGTTTCGGCAACAACGGGTGCGGAATTTACCGAATTTGCAACATCCAAAAGATAAGTATGTACAAGCTTGTTCATAAGCGCTTTACGGGTTTTACGTTCATTGGTAATAATGATAAGCGACTGCGGTCCGCTTTCCAAAATTATACCTGCGTATATGCCATCCTCGGTTACTAAAGGAACGCCGCCCGTAATCAGTTTATCGGTTTCCATTTTGGTAATGCCGTATTCCTCGGGGACTATTGTTTCGGTTTTAAAACCTATTGAGCCTGCAAGCTTTGTTATAAGGGCTTCATCAAACTTTGAGGTAATAATTATCGCCCTGCTTCTTGAAACAGCAAGCGAGAGTGCGCTTAAAAACGCTTTATCATCTGCGGGACATTCGGTAAAAAGTCGCATTTGCACCGCGGCGTTAAGGTTGAATTCAAACTCAAAATCGGTGGCACATTTTAGATAAATTATCTCGGTTTTTAAACTGATCATTTTGAACCCTCCGTAATTAATTTTCGGTATTATCATCCGTTACCGTATCATCACTCGTTGTATTGGATGTTACATTACTTGTTGAGTCGCTGGTATTATCACTGCTTGTTGTATCACTTGAAGTATTATCGCCGCTTGAAGTTGTGCTACTTGTGGTACTACTTGTAGTGCTACTCGTTGTGCTGCTTGTCGTACTACTCGTTGTACTGCTGGTAGTGCTGCTTGTGGTACTACTGGTAGTACTGCTCGTAGTGCCGCTTGATGTCGAGTCGCTTTCGGTTGGCTCACTCGGTATAGCGGGTGTTGAATCAGGCACAAAGATTAGCGGTGGCTCATCAGGGTAAATAGAAGGTGCATCAGGAATGGGCTTTGAATCAATATAAGGGTTAACCGCGTTATGCGCATCATACCACGCTTGCGGATGATAGGGAGAAGGGTTAACCTTCAAATAAGTTTGATAGGCTTCATCAAACCAGTTTACCGAAAAGCCCATTACAACAAGCTTGGCACCCTCAAATTCATCGGTGTCAGTGATGAGCGTAATCACATCGTAGTCCTCGGGGAATTTTGATGTATCAAGCTTATATAAATTGCGTATTTTTGCTTCGCCAATCCAAGCATTGAATGTCGCTTTATCGGTAAAGTCGGTAATGGTGCAGTCAAACCCGTCTGAGTCTTTCTCATCAAGCAACATTACCGCAAAAATTTGATATAACCGCCGCGAGTATTTGGTAACAAGTTCAATTTGTGAGTTACTGCGCAAATAATCAATTGACCTATAATTTTTAAGCGGTGCAAACATAGAATTGTCTTTTGGTGAGTTACCGAAAATTACGGTGTTCTTAACTAAGACATTGTCGGCGGGCTTTACATTACCTTTAAAATAGAGAGCGCCATATTTGCTAAACTGCTTTTTATAGTTATGATTGTTGTAAAATTCGGCATCCTTATTATAACAAACGGGCAGGTTAATTGTGTTATTGCCAACGGTTAACCAACCGCTGATATCTGAGTTGGTTTCATATAGCTTTTCAAAGTCGGCAAAATTACCGTTTGCATCAATGGCACCCGTGTAATTCCAATCAGAACGCAAATTATCAATTAATTCTTTATTTTTATTTGAGGCGCTAAAATACGCATATACCGAAATGGAACCGAGTAAAACCGAAGCGATAATAACCGCAAAAACAGAGTTTACCAATATTTTCTTTACGCGCTCGGTATCTTTTAAAAATTCCACGGTTTTGTGATATGCCGCCAAAATAAAGCTTTTGGCTTTCTCTAATAGTGGCATAATATTTATAGAAATAGACGGTTTATTTGCCGTTTCAGTAGGAATTTCCAATTCTTCAAAATAATTTTCGTTTACCGAAAAGCCTATTTCGTTTTCCGGCAACACATCAACCGATTCCTCAGTTTTGTTATCATAATAGAATATCGGTTCAAAATGGGGTTGCTCATATAAAAGGAATAACGGCGCATCCATATCGGTACCATCGGGAAGTGTATTTGGAAGGCACTGCAAATACCTACGCAATAAATCAAGGCACGCAAAGGTTGTTTTGCGGCGTATTTCGTCCCGCGATAAATTGCTATCAAGATTTAGGTCAATTACCCAATTCTTTTTGCCATCCGTCAGGGCAATATACACAGTGCCGACAGGCTTATACTCACTGCTTCCGGGTCCTGCAACACCGGTTGCCGAAATACCAATATCGGCATCGCTAAGCAGTTTAATACCACGCGCCATTTCTGCGGCGGTTTGCATACTTACGGCACCATATTTTTTAAGGGTTACGCCCGAAACACCGAGTGCGGCTTTTTTAATGCGGTCAGCATAGGAAGATATTCCGATTTCAAATACAGCGGATGAGCCCGGCACGGAAGTGATAGCACTCGATAGCATACCTGCCGTACATGACTCGGCAGTAGCAACCTTTAAACCTTTTTTATTAAGCAGCTCAACAACAGTTGTGGCAATATCTTCAAAATGATTCGAAAAGGCGTTATCGCCAAAAATCATTTTAAGATTTTGCACAGTTTCAAGGCACATAGTATTTGCCGCTTCCTCATTATCGCTTTCGGCAACTATTAAAATTCTTACAAGGTTTTCAAGCGAGAGCGCATATAGCTTTGGATTAGAAAATAAGCATTCGTTTGCAATAATTTCTACTGCTTCATCGAGTGTTTTCTCGCTAATGTCCACATAATCATACGCGTAGGATTTATCTTCGCCGAAGGTAGTGCATAGAATATGTGCTATTGTATCAAAAAATCGGTTTTCATTTTGCGGCATAACTGCCAAGATTCTTTTTTTATAAATTCCGAAATTACCGTCTTTCAAAATTTTTGCAAAAAAAGCCTCGTTCTCTAATATTAGGCATTCGGAAATAAGCAGTACATCATTTTTTTGTGCTGCTTTTTTGAATGCATTTTCAAAATTCTCGTTATTTAAGCAAGTTAAAGATAGGCTGCCATCTACAGATAGCAACTGTGAAACAGTCTTTATCTTTGAAAGAAAAGCTTTTTCGGTAATATCTTCATTTGGGGAATAAAGAATTGCGGTATTCAATTTGACACCTCTAATCAATATAAGAATATACTGTGCCGCTAACGGCCCTTTCAATCAGTTCGTCAATGCCGAGCGCCTCTTCGGCTTCAATGCATTGAGCAATAGTAGGTCGCGTTTTAGGATGCTTCGGGGTAAATACTGTACAGCAGTCCTCATATGGTTGAATTGATATATCAAATGTATCAATTTTTCGTGATATAATAACAATTTCTTCCTTGTCCATACCTATAAGCGGACGAAGAACGGGCATATTAACAACATTATCAGTAACCGCAAGGGCGGGCAGGGTTTGGCTTGCAACCTGTCCTAAACTCTCGCCCGTTATAAGCGCTAAACAATTACGCTCAGCTGCCAGTCGTTCGGAAATGCGCATCATCATACGGCGCATAATAAGTGTGAAAAATTCCTCAGGGCATTTATCGGCAATTTCTTGCTGTATTTCGGTAAATGGCACAACCCCTAAACGAATAGTGCCGCTATAAGCTGCAACCTTTTCAAGTAGCTGCCTTACTTTAAGCTCGGCTCGGGGGCTTGTATAAGGGGGGCTTGCAAAGTGAATTGCATTAAGTTCAAGTCCGCGTTTTGCCATACACCATGCGGCAACGGGACTATCAATTCCGCCCGAAATAAGTATCGCTGCACGGCCTGCAGTACCAACGGGTAAACCGCCCGCACCATGCAACTGATTTGCACGAATATAGGCGCTATAATCTCTAACCTCAACGGTTACCACAACATCGGGATTGTGCACATCAACTTTTAAGTGTGGAAATTTAGCCAATAATTGCCCACCGAGTTCATAGCAAATTTCGGGAGACTTAAGCGGGAAGGTTTTATCGGAACGCTTGGCTTCAACCTTAAAGGTTTTAGCACCCGATAAAACATTTTCAAGGTACACCTTTGCATTATCTATAATGTCTTGCATATTTTTTTCACACACACATGCACGTGAATAGCCGGCAATACCAAAAACCTTACCAACCGCCGCCAAAGCCTTTTCAAACTCAAAATCGTCATCCGTTGGCTCAATAAATATGGTTGATTGCGCGCGCTTTAGCGTGTAGTTGCCGTATTTTGAAATATGCTTTTTAATGTTTTTAACAAGTACATCTTCAAATGTGTTGCGGTTTAGTCCTTTTAGAACTAACTCTCCGTTTTTAATAAGTATAATCTCTTTCATTTTCTATGCCTTTCTGAGCGTTGCGCAAGCGTTCTTTAAAACCTCGCAAAACCTGTCAATCTCTTGCTTTGTGTTGTATCGATTAAAGCTTAATCTCAAAGCACTGTCAATACGCCGGTTTTCTAATCCCATAGCCGTCATTACGTGGCTTTTTTGCCCCTTGGCACACGCACTGCCGCTTGATATAAAAATGTTGTTTGCATCAAGATAGTGCAGTATGGTTTCGGAGCGGTGGGTGTTAAGTGAAAAATTTAAAATATAGGGCAAGCAGGCTTCGTTTGAGTTAAAGCTGGCCTCAGGTAAGCTTTCACAAATCTTTTGTCTTGCATAACTGTTAAGCTCTTTTAAAAGGGATAAATTGTGGTTTATGTTTCCTATTTCCTCTATGGCGCCGCGCAATGAACAAATTAGCGGTACGTTTTCGGTGCCGGCTCTAAGTCCTTTTTCTTGCCCACCACCTAAAATAAGTGGATGTATGTTTTTTTGCTTGCGTTTAAATAAAGCACCAATACCTTTAGGTCCGTGTATTTTATGACCGCTTATGCTAAGCAAATCAACACAAAGTTTATTAACATCAATTTGCATTTTACCGAAGGCTTGTACACAGTCGGCGTGTAAAAGGGCGGGAGCACCCGATTTTTTTATTGCTTCCGCCGCCGCTTTTATCGGCTGTACAGCACCGGTTTCATTGTTAACAAGCATTATGCTTACGAGAATTGTGTTTTTATTGATAGCGTTGTTTATATCATCAACACCTACAACACCATTTTTATCGGGAGCTAAATAAACAACGTCAAAACCATCATTTTGCAGTTTTTTCATAACCTCAAGAACGGAAGGATGCTCAATGGTGGTGGTTACAATGCGGTTTCCTCGTTTTTTTAGTGCCGATACAGCACCCATTATAGCCAAATTGTTGGCTTCAGTACCGCCACTTGTAAAATAAATCTCTTCGGGTGTGGCACAAATTGTATCGGCAACGGCTTTGCGGGCAAGGAAAACCTCTTGCTCGGCAGCAAGCCCTAAACTGTGTAGGGAAGAAGGGTTGCCCCAGTTTGCAGTTAACGCCTCATTTAAATATTTAATTGCCGTTTCACACGGCTTTGTTGTTGAACTGTTATCAAAGTAAATAATCTTGTCCAATTTTGCACCCCGAATAAAACTTAATCAATTAATTATACTATATAATATAAATTTTAACAATACAAAATTTTGTATTTGGAGGAAATATTGTGAAAAAAAGAACAGCAATTAGATTAATATCTTATCTTGTAGCCGCCGCAATTGTGCTGTCGGGTATGATTTATAACTGTTATAAGGAGATGCAGTTTTACAAAAATCAAGTTAGATTTACCTATTCATCCTCACTTGAAGAGTTAAATTCAAGCATATCAAATATAAATCTAAATCTTGAAAAAGCGGCTTATGTTACCACAGCCAAGCAAATGAATAGCATTGCAGTAACACTTTATACCGAGGCAAAGCTTGCAAAAAATGCTTTTACGCAAATTTCGGCCGTTGGTTTAAATAAGGATGGTTTTAATAAATTTTTGTCCCAAGTTGGCAACTATGCGGTTTTTGTAGCGCGAAAGGTTACCGAAAACGGCGAGATAGGAGATACCGAGCGGCAGGGTATTTTAAGACTCGGTGAGATTTCGGGCGAAATATCTAAAGATATTGCCGAAATCGAAAATCAGTATAATAATAGCGGCGCTTGGGATGAAGAACTATCTGATAGCCTAAATAACACTCTTGAAAACAGCGAGTTAAATAATATGTTTTCAGAGCTCGATGAGAATTTTACCGATTATCCGACACTTATATATGATGGACCTTATTCTGATTACACAGTTCCCGGCGAGCCGCTAATGTTAAAAGGAAAAGCGGAAGTAAGCGTTGATGATGCTAAAAATACAGCGGCAAAATTGTTGGATGTTGATGCGCAAAGTTTAAAGCTTGACGGCAACGAAAACGGCAAAATTGAAGCATACCGATTTGTATATGAAGGTGGGGTTGCAAGCATTTCGGTTAAGGGTGGACACCCTGTATATTTTAGAAAATATACAACCGATGAAACACCTTTTTATTCATACGAGCAGGCGGTATCAATAGCGCAAAAGTATTTATCGAGAAATTCCGAGGAAAAGTTTATACCAACCTATTATTATGCCGATAACGGCGTGTGCACCGTAAGCTTTGCTTATATTAATGGTAATGTAATTTGTTATACCGATTTAGTTAAAATAGGAGTTGACCTATCAAGCGGCGCGGTGGTTTTTTATGAGGGTAGGGGGTACCTTACAAACCATAGGGTTAGAACCTTGCCGTTACCAAAACACTCGGTTGATGATGCAAAAGCGGTAGTGAGCACAAACTTAAAAATTAAGAGCAGCTCAATTTGTGTAATACCCAGTGATAACACGGATGAAAAACAGTGCTATGAATTTTTGTGCACAGGGGAAAACGAGAAGGAAATTTTAGTGTATATAAACACCCAAACACTCGAGGAAGAAGAAATTTTAATGCTTTTTCGGACAAATGGCGGAACTCTTGTAAAATAATGCTTGATTTTTTAAAATGAATGTGGTATTATATTTGAGCATTTGATTTCATCCGGTCCTTACGGATGGGTTTGATGCCGAATTATCGACATTAAAGCGGATGGTCCTCTGCACAAAAGTGGCACGAACATCTGAAGTGTTTAAGGAGGAAAGAACATGGACGCAATTAAAAATCTTACCGCCGATATGATTAAGGAAGATGCTCCTGTAGTTGAAATCGGTAGCACAGTTCGCGTACACGTAAAAATTCGTGAAGGCGAGCGTGAAAGAATCCAGGTATTTGAAGGTACTGTTATTGCTCGTAACAACAGCGGTATTGCTGAAACCTTTACTGTAAGACGTTTATCTTACGGTGTAGGTGTTGAAAGAGTATTCCCTGTACATTCACCCAACGTTGCTAAGGTAGAAAAGGTTAGATCCGGTAAAGTACGCCGTGCTAAACTTTATTATCTTCGTGATAGAGTTGGTAAAGCCGCAAAAGTTAAAGAACTTATCGGTTAAGATTCTTAGAAAAAGGGGACGTGTTTATGTCCCCTTTTTTGCTTTATAATGAGCGTATAGAAGGGTAAGTGAATTTTATGACAGACGCATTTGAATATGATTTTGAAGTAGAGTCAAAACCCGAAGAAATTAAGCCCCAAAAGCCGTTTTCGTTCAAAAAAGAGCTTTTTGAGTGGTTGGAAATACTTATTGTGGCTATCATTTTATTGGTGGTCTTATTTTCGTTTGTGTTTAAGGTGGTTACAATTAGCGGTCGTTCAATGCAAAACACCCTGCTTAACGGCGAGAAGATAATTATTTCCGATATTGGTTACACCGCAAAGCAAGGAGATATTGTTGTAATTTCCCGCAATGCAAATAATATAACAAATAATTCCGATGCCAATACACCGATTATCAAACGAGTTATCGCAACCGAGGGTCAGGTTGTTGATATTGATTTTCAGTCGGGCTCGGTTTATGTTGACGGCGTAAAGTTAGAAGAAGAGTACACCAAAACTCCAACAAACCTTCGCGGCGACATTGAGTTTCCCGTTGTAGTAAATGAGGGTTGCGTGTTTGTTCTTGGCGATAACCGTAACGATTCCACCGATAGCCGAAATTCAAGCATTGGTGTTAACGGCATGGTTGATACACGCCATATTTTAGGCAAAGCCCTTTTTAGAATTTTCCCGTTTGATGGTTTTGGGGGACTTTACTAATGGATAACACTCAAAATATTCAGTGGTTTCCGGGACATATGACCAAAACAAAGCGCAAAATTGCCGAAATTTTGCCGCTTATTGATGGCGTTGCCGAGGTTATCGATGCGCGCATCCCCTTGAGTAGCCGAAACCCCGATATTTTAGAAATAGTAGGGGACAAGCCAAGGGTTATCTTGCTTAATAAGTGTGATATTGCGGATGCTACTGTTACTGCCGAGTGGATAACTTATTTTAAAAATCAAGGTATTACCGCTATTGAGCTTGACTGTAAAACAGGAAAGGGCTTGAATAGCTTTAAAACGGTAGTTAAAGAGAGATTAAAGGATAAGTTAGAGTCCTACAAGGCTAAGGGTATGGCGGGCAAACCGCTTAGAATTATGGTTGTTGGTATTCCCAATGTCGGTAAATCTTCTTTTATAAATAGGATTTCGGGTGGCAATAAAGCTAAGGTTGAAAATCGACCCGGTGTTACGCGCGGTAACCAATGGTTTACCATTGATAAGGAGTTAGAACTGCTTGATACCCCCGGTGTTTTGTGGCCGAAATTTGATGATACAACAGTTGGTGAACATTTGGCCTTTACAGGCGCTGTAAAGGATGGCGTTGTTGATATAGAGCTGCTGGCCGTTCGCCTTTTAGAAATTTTATCGTTAGATTATAGAGAGTTACTGATTTCTCGTTACGGCGCTCTTGATTTTGAGTGTGAGCCGTATGAGCTTTTAGAGCAAATCGGCAAACGGCGTGGTATGGTAATACGCGGAGGCGAGACCGATACTTTACGTGCATCTACTATGTTGCTTGAAGAGTTCCGCAACTGCAAAATAGGTAAAATTTCGTTAGAGAGGGTAAAAAATGCCTGATTATACTTATGAAAAAGAAGCAATAAATAATGGCTTTAAGCTTGTTTGCGGTGTTGATGAGGCAGGTCGCGGTCCTTTAGCAGGCCCCGTTTGCGCAGCTGCCGTAATTTTAAAGCCCGATACTGTAATAGAAGGGTTAAATGATTCAAAAAAATTAACCGAGAAAAAACGCGAGCAACTATTTGATGTTATTAAGGAAAGGGCAGTTGCTTATTCTATTGCATTCGGCTCGGTGGAAGAAATTGAAGAGTATAACATATTAAATGCCACATATATTGCTATGAACCGCGCAATTAATTCTTTACAGGTGCCGTGTGATTTTGCTATAATTGATGGTAACAGAATACCGACTGATATATCGGTTGACGCTATGTACCTTGTTAAAGGCGATATGAAATCAATGTCGGTTGCGGCGGCATCGGTGCTAGCTAAAGTAACTCGAGACCGCCTAATGCTCGAATATGATGCAAAGTATCCCGAGTATTTGTTTAAACAACACAAGGGCTACGGCACAAAAGCGCATTATGAGGCGATAGCCAAAAATGGCATTTGCGAGATACATAGAAAATCATTTTTAAAGGGTGTTATATGAGATACACATCCGTAATCGGCAAAAATGCCGAATTGATGACAGCGGCGGTGCTTCGCAAAAACGGAGCAATAATCTCAAAAATGAATTACCGCTCGCGCTATGGAGAAATCGATATTGTGGCCGAAACCAGAAAGTATATTCTTTTTGTAGAGGTAAAGCTTCGCAAAAAGGGCTCACTTGTTTCAGCTGCAGAGGCGGTAGATAGCTATAAGCAGCAAAGAATTTTGCTAACCGCAAAGGACTATCTTTCCAAAGCACATTTAGATGATGAACTAACAGTCCGCTTCGATGTAGCGGAGGTTACTTATGATACCAACCCAAACGGCAAGGTGTCATACAGCTTAAATTACATTAAAAACGCATTTTGATTTATTCCGGAGGGAATTTTATGAAATATATTAGCACAAGAAATAAAGATATTCGTGTCAGCTCTGCACAAGCAATTTCGCAGGGTATTTCTAAGGATGGCGGTTTGTTTGTCCCTGAAGAAATCCCGACACTAAGTACCGCTGATTTTGATTATTTAAAAAATGTGGACTATATTGAAAGAGCCGCGTTTGTTCTTAAAAAATATCTTACTGATTTTACTGAAGAAGAAATTTATGCATGTGTAAGGGGTGCTTATACGGGTAGTTTTGATAATGAAATACCGGCACCTATAGTTAAAACTAAAAACGGAGTAAATATTCTTGAACTCTGGCACGGTCCCACTTGTGCATTTAAGGACCTTGCGTTACAGTTGTTGCCTTATTTGCTTACTACATCCGCTAAAAAGGTAAGCGGTGGTAAGGAAATAGTTATTCTTGTAGCCACAAGCGGAGATACAGGCAAGGCCGCACTTGAGGGCTTTTGCGATGTTGAAAACACCAAAATTATAGTTTTCTATCCGAGTGATGGCGTAAGCGCTATGCAAAAATTACAAATGGATACCCAAAAGGGCGAAAATGTTTGTGTTTGCGCTATAAACGGTAATTTTGATGATGCACAAACAGGTGTAAAAAACATTTTCACAAACAATGACACCGCCAAAATTCTTGAAAATAATAATATGCAGTTTTCTTCTGCCAACTCAATTAACTGGGGACGTCTTGTTCCGCAAATTGTTTATTATGTATCGGCATACTGCGATTTGTTGGCGAACGGAGAAGATTTATCGAATGGTTTTAATGTTGTTGTTCCAACAGGTAATTTCGGCAATATTTTGGCGGCCTATTATGCTAAAATGATGGGTGTTCCCGTAAATAAACTTATTTGCGCATCCAACGCAAATAACGTTTTAACCGATTTTATCAATACAGGTGTTTATGATAGAAATCGTAAATTCTTTACAACTATTTCTCCCTCGATGGATATACTAATTTCAAGCAATCTTGAGAGGATGCTGTTTGAACTTTGCGGAAGAGATGATAAATTAGTTGCAAATCTGCAGTCCGAGTTATCTAAAAACGGTAAGTATAAAGTTAATGATGAAATTCACGAAAAGTTTGTAGGTCTTTTCTTTGGCGGATGCTGTGATGATTCCGCCACAAAGGAAACTATCGGCAAATATTTTGCAAATCAGGGTTATCTCAGTGATACTCATACTGCCGTTGCGCTTAATGTGTACGATAAGTATGTCGAAAGTACCGGAGATACTCGCACAACCGTTGTGGCTTCAACTGCTTCACCATATAAATTTGCTGCAAGCGTGCTTGAAGCATTGGGAGAGGATTTGGCAGGCAGTGAGTTTGAAACGGTTAAAAAGTTATCCCTTAAAACTGCAACCGAAATTCCCGCACCCTTGGCTGCACTTGAAAATGCAGTTCCAAGATTTAAAAATCTTGTAGAGAAGCAGGATATGACAGCATTTGTATTAAAAACGCTCGGAATTTAAGAGTATGTTCCTAAAAAAATACCCTGCGTTGGCAGGGCATTTTTTTACGATTAGTCTTTTTCGGTATAGGTTCTGCAATAGTGAACATCATCGCATTTGCAGTTGTTGTTATCGTAGCAGGAAACCTTAATGGTTCCGGCAAAACAGGTGTCATCCTTGGCGTGATATTTGCAGTTTTCAACATTGCAAACTATACCGTTAATTTTGTTTTCAGACATAATCTTTCTCCTTAAAATTTTTTGACCTTTCGGTCTACTTTAGTATTCCCAAAACTAAAGTAATATTCTAAAAAGGCGGTGATTTTTTTGGCTCTGTATACTATTTCAGATTTGCATCTTTCTTTTCAGTGTGATAAACCAATGGATGTTTTTAAGGGTTGGGAAAATCATACCGATAGAATAAAAGCCAACTGGAATCATTTGGTAACAAATGAAGATACTGTTGTGTTACCGGGAGATTTTTCCTGGGGCTTAAAGCTTGAAGACACACTAAAAGATTTTCAGTTTTTAAATTCACTAAACGGCAAAAAAATTATTTTAAAAGGCAACCATGATTTATGGTGGCAAACCAAAAAGAAAACACAAGAATTTTTAGAAAGAAATAAAATTGATACGGTTAAAATTCTTTTTAACGATGCATATCTTGTCGAGGGCTTTGCAGTGTGCGGCACTCGCGGTTGGTTTTATGACTGCAAGGAAAGCGACCAAAAGGTGTTGCTTAGAGAAGTGGGCCGTCTTGAAACATCAATAAACGCTGCGCTAAAACTTGGACATCCTTTGGCAGTATTTTTACATTATCCGCCCGTTTATTCCGAGTTTGTATGCCAAGAAATAATTGATGTATTAAAAAAATACAATGTCAAAAAGGTGTACCACGGGCATATTCACGGAGCGGGTTTTAATAATGCCGTAAAAAGCTATGATGGTATCGAATTTAAGCTTGTTTCGTGCGATTGTAACAATTTTACACCCGTTATTGTAACAAAATAAGGACTATTTTAATTATTTTTTATTTTTTTAAAAATAAATGTGGAAATATTTACACAACTGTGTTATATTATTATGAGATAAATTGTACGGAGGTATAATATTATGTTAAAATCATCAAAAAAGGTTGATACCAATAGGTATGAACTGGAAATTACTATTGACAAGGAGAAATTTGCCGAGGCAGTTATGAAGGCATACCGCAAAACTGTTAAAAACATAAATGTTCCCGGCTTTAGAAAAGGTAAAGCGCCCAAAAACATTATCGAAAAAATGTACGGCGAGAGCGTTTTCTATGAGGATGCTTTGGACATCCTTTATCCCGAAGCAGTTGAAGGTGCTATAAAGGAGGCTGACCTTAAATTTGTTGATGATAAAATCGATTTTGATTTGGTTTCCATCGGCAAAGAGGGTGTAGAGTTCAAGGTAAAAATCACTGTATATCCCGAGGTTACCGTAGCTGAATACAAAGGTATCGTAGTTGAGAAAAATGCAGTGTCAGTTACCGCTAAAGAGGTAGAGGAAGAGCTTAGCCGCTTGGCTGAAAGAAATGCAAGAATGGTTAGTGTCGATGACCGTGCAGCCGAAATGGGCGACACCGCAGTTATCGATTTCGAGGGATTTGTTGATGGCGTAGCATTTGATGGCGGTAAGGGCGAAGCATTCTCCCTTGGTCTCGGCTCCGGTCAGTTTATCCCCGGCTTTGAAGAGCAGGTTGCTGGCCACAATATTGGCGAAGAGTTTGATGTAAATGTTACCTTCCCCGAAGAGTATCAGGCAGAAGAACTCGCCGGTAAGCCCGCTGTATTTAAGGTTAAACTCCACGAAATTAAAAAGCGTGAGGTTCCGGTTATAGATGATGAGTTTGCTAAGGATGTTAGCGAGTTTGATACAGTGGACGAGCTAAAGAAAGACCTTAAGGCAAAAGCATTAGAGCGCAAAAAGAAAGCCGCTGAAGAGCAGGTTGAAAATGCTATCGTTGATAAAATCGTTGAGGGTATGACTGCTGAAATCCCCGAGGCTATGATTACTAACCGCGTTAAGCAGATGGTACAGGATTTTGCATACCGTTTACAGATGCAGGGTATGAACCTTGAAACCTATATTAAGTACACAGGTTCTGATATGGCAGAGTTTGAAAAGACCTTCCGTCCGCAGGCTGAAAAGCAGGTTAAGATGCGCTTAGCACTTGAAAAAATCGTTGAGCTTGAAAACATTGTTCCTACAGAGGAAGAAATCAACGCTCAAATTGAAAAAATGGCAAATGACTACGGCGTAACCGTAGAACAGGTTAAGAATGCTATTCCTACAGAAGAAATTGCAAAAGACTTAGCAGTTAACAAGGCAATTGACTTAGTAAAGGCAGAGGCTGTTATTACCGAGGCTAAAAAGACTGCCGCTAAGAAAACTACAACCAAAAAAGCTGACGGCGAAGAAAAGCCCGCAGCTAAAAAATCAACCGCTAAAAAAACCACCAAAAAGGAAGAAGAAAAAGCGGAATAATTGATTATAATTTTTAATATTTGTTAATAATGTTTTTTACGGAGGTGTCTATTATGGATATGAGTTTTATTCCTTATGTTGTTGAACAAACCAGCAGGGGAGAGCGTTCTTATGATATTTTTTCCCGTTTGCTTAATGACCGAATTGTAATGCTTTGCGATCAGGTTAACGATACTACCGCAAGCTTGGTTATCGCGCAAATGCTCTATCTTGAAGCGCAGGACCCCGATAAAGATATTAACTTTTATATTAACAGTCCCGGTGGGTCTGTATCTGCAGGTCTCGCTATTTACGATACCATGCAGTATATTAAGTGCGATGTTAGTACAATTTGTATGGGTATGGCTGCAAGTATGGGTGCATTCCTTTTGGCATCGGGCACTAAGGGTAAGAGATTTGCTTTGCCCAATAGTGAAATTATGATTCACCAGCCCTTAGGCGGCGCACAAGGTCAGGCAACTGATGTTTTAATTCACGCTCGCCATATTGAAAAAACACGCGAAAAGCTTAATAAAATTTTATCTGAGGTTACAGGCCGTACACTCCAAGAAATCGAAAGAGATACCGAGCGCGATAACTTTATGTCGGCTGTTGAAGCCGCCGAATATGGCTTGGTTGATAAGGTTATAACCAAAAGATAGGAGTATTTATGCCTAACAAAGATAATAAAAACACAGTGTGCTGCTCGTTCTGCGGTAAAACGCAGGACGAAGCAGTTCGTCTTATAGAGGGTCCGGGCGTATATATTTGCGATAGTTGCATATCATTTTGCAATTCCTTGCTTATGGGGGATGAAGCATATTCGGGCGGCAAACGCGCATCAAAACGCAAAAAGGAAAAAGAGTTTGTATTGCCAACCCCTGCTGAAATTAAAGCAAAACTGGATGAGTATGTAATTGGTCAGGATGACGCCAAGAAAACCCTTTCAGTAGCGGTTTATAATCACTACAAGCGTATTTTTAAAAATGTCGATAATGATGTTGAACTTAATAAAAGCAACGTTGTTTTATTAGGCCCCACGGGTGTTGGTAAAACACTTTTAGCACAAACCTTGGCTAAAATTATTGATGTTCCGATAGCAATTACCGATGCTACAACATTAACCGAGGCAGGCTATGTCGGCGAGGATGTTGAAAATATTTTGTTGCGACTTATCCAAGCGGCTGATTTTGATATCGAAAAGGCCGAGCGCGGTATTATTTATGTTGATGAAATAGATAAAATTGCGCGCAAGTCGGAAAACACATCAATAACAAGAGATGTTAGCGGCGAAGGTGTTCAGCAAGCATTGCTTAAAATTCTTGAAGGCACTGTTGCAAATGTTCCGCCACAAGGTGGCCGAAAACATCCACAGCAAGAGTTTATAACTATTGACACAACAAATATCTTGTTTATTTGTGCCGGTGCTTTTGATGGTCTTGATAAGGTTATCGAAAAAAGAGTGGGCGGCAGTAGTCTCGGCTTTGGTGCACAGGTTAAATCTAAAAATGATATAGTTTTGGAAACCGAAAACACTGCGGTTACCCCACAAGACCTGGTAAAATTTGGTTTAATACCCGAGCTTGTTGGTCGTTTGCCCGTTATAACCGCACTCAAAGGTCTTGACCGAGATACGCTTATCAGCATAATGACCGAACCTAAAAACTCGATTATCAAGCAATATCAAGTGCTTTTCAATATGGATGGCATTACCCTTGAGTTTGATGATGCGGCGCTTGATGCTGTTGCCGATAAGGCAATCGAGAGAAAAACCGGTGCCAGAGGTCTTCGTTCCATTATTGAGGACACGCTTAAAGATATTATGTTTGAAGCTCCGTCAGACAGCACTATCACAAAAATTGTTATTACTAAAGAAGCCGTTAACGGCGGAAAACCGGTTATAGAACGCCGAAAAGGTAAGGCAGTATAATTTAACGGCAACCACTGGTTGCCGTTTTCTTTTTTAAAGGAAGTGCAAATTTTGTTTTTTGAGAAAATTACAAAAGAAAATATTGTAAAAATAGGAGATTTTTTAAAAAATAACACCTATTCTTGCGAGTTTACGCCCGCAAACTTGTTGTTATGGTCTAATATGTTTAACACTAAGTTTTCTATGCTCGGCGATTTGCTTTGCCTGCGCTATGAAGAAGCAAACGGCCCGATTTTTGCGTTACTCGGCGCAGTTACGGCTGATAGCGTTAAATATGTTATTGATTATTGCCTTGAAAATAATATAGTCCCCAAAATCTCTCTAAATGAAGAACAAATTGCAGTTATTGGCGATTTAGGGCAAAACTATGATGTTTTCGAATCGGAAAAATCGGCGGAATATATATATTCTACTGAAGCGTTAGCGACTCTTAGCGGTAAAAAATACCATTCAAAGCGTAATCACATTGCGGCATTCAGCAAGCAGTATGATTGGACATTTGAAGAATTAACTCCCGAAAATTCACACGAAATTTTAAGCATATCTGATAATTGGATAACCGATAACAATAAAACCAACGAAGCATCGATAAATACCGACCGCGAAGGTATTGAAATGCTGATTAATAACTTTGCCGCTTTTCGTGCCCGTGGCGGCATTGTAAGGGTTGATGGCAAAGCGGTTGCTTTTTGCCTTGGCACACCGATTAGTGATACAGTTTTTGATGTCAACTTTGAAAAGGCATTGCCCGAATATAAAGGTGCGTATGCCGTCATAAATCGCGAATTTGCCGCTTACCTTTCCGATTTTGAGTTTATAAATAGGGAAGACGATTTAGGGTTAGCGGGGCTTCGCAAGGCAAAGCTTTCTTATAGACCCATTAAAATTCTTAAAAAATATATAATAATGCCGAAATTTATAAGAGAGCAGGCAATTAATTTATATTTAACTACCTTTACTGAGGAAACAAAAGAAACTGCCGAGTCGCTTTTTAATAAATTCTTTTTGCATAATACTTTGTTAAAGCTACAAGATAAAAAAATCGTTTCAATGCTTTTTGCTATCGATTCGGCCATTGGAAAAACTGAGGCGGCATATATTTACGGCGCTGCCACCGATAAAGCGCACCGCAATAAAGGTTATATGAAGGAGCTTATCGATTATGCTGCAAAAAATTATGATGCTCTTTATTTAAAACCTGCAAGTAGCGAATTGTTTGAGTTTTACAGCAAGTTAGGATTTGTAACTAACTTCTACAAAAACGAGATAAATGGTACCGCAAAATCAAATAATGTAAATACACAAAAAATAGATAATGTCGTAGATTTCGTAAGGGTAAGAAATGCGCTTTCACCCGAAATATCAGTTAGTTTATGTGATACGGCACTTGAGTACATTTTAGAAAACTATATAGCAGTAACCGATAGCCTTGAAAATCCTCAAAATTTTGCCCTGTTTACCGTTGAAAACGATACTGTAATAATTAACGAAGCACTGTCAAAAAGCGGTTTAGAGCCATTTTTGGAAGAGATATGCTGTAAATATAACTGTAAATCGTTTGCGGGGTATACTGTAGGCGCCGATATACCTTGCGGTATGTTAAGAACGAATGTTGAGTTGCCACCAAAAATGTATATGGGATTGGATATAGACTAAAAAACACCACACTGTTTTGCAGTGTGGTGTAATTTTTTTACATACTCTCAGGTGCGTCAATTTTAAGCATCGAAAGAATATTTTTGATAACTACCGCTGTATCACGGCAGAGCATAACACGCGCCCGCATAAGATTTTCTTCAATACCGCGTACACGGCAGGCATTATAGAATTTGTGGAACTTGGTAGCAAGCTCGGTTACATAGTGCGTCATACGAGCAGGGTCGTAGGTCCTTGCGGCAGTTTTAATTTCCTCAGTTAATGCCGCTAAATGAACTATAAGCTCGCGCTCTTCCGCAGTGTTCAGTAAT
Source organism: Oscillospiraceae bacterium (assembly GCA_015066405.1). Lineage (GTDB taxonomy): Bacteria > Bacillota > Clostridia > Oscillospirales > Acutalibacteraceae > SIG565. Next base: position 6,956 of record SVOM01000012.1, on the reverse strand, counting down.
TTAAGGTCATCCGCGGTGCATTCGCCAAGCGTGATTCCGTCGGCTTCAAGATTTCTTAAAATACTGCAAATTCTCGCGTACGCGTACTGAACATAATATACGGGGTTTTGACTTGATTCTTCAACCGCTAAGTCAAGGTCAAAATCAAAGTGGCTGTTGGCTTCACGGAGGTTAAAGAAGAATCTTGCCGCATCTATCGGAACTTCTTCAAGCAGTGTTACAAGTGTAATAGCTTTACCAGAGCGTTTAGATGCCTTTATAACCTCGCCATCACGCACAAGGCGTACCATTTGCATAAGCACAACGTCAAGGCGGTTAGCATCAACTCCAAGTGCTGTGAGCGCCGCTTTTAGTCGCGGAACATAGCCGTGGTGGTCGGCACCTAAAATATCAATGGCCTTATCAAAGCCTCGGGTAACAAGCTTGTTGTAGTGGTATGCAATATCGGGCACAACATAGGTCGGTACACCATTTGAGCGCACAAGTACAAAATCTTCGGCGCCAAAATCACTGCCTTTAAACCACAAAGCATCTTCTTTTTCATAGGTATGACCACTTTTTTTAAGCAGTTCTATAATTCTTGTTGTCTCGCCGCTTTCGTGTAAAGTGCTTTCCTTAAACCAGGTGTTGTACTCGATGCGGTATTTAAGTAGGTCATCGTGAAGACCTTGTATGTTTTTAGGCAATGCAAACTGCACGAGCGCCTGTCGGCGTTCTTCTTCGGTGGCAGATAAATATTTATCTGCGTGAATATCGGCAAAAGCAGTGGCGTGTGCGATAATATCGGCACCGTGATAGGAGTCCTCGGGCATTTCTATACTATTATCAAATATTTGCTTATATCTAAGGTCAAGTGATAAACCGAATTTGTTGATTTGGTTACCCGCATCGTTTATGTAAAACTCGCGTTCTACCTCAAAACCTGCGGCATCCAAAACGGCCGCAAGACAGTCGCCAAGAGCGCCGCCGCGCGCATTACCGATGTGCATAGGGCCTGTTGGGTTGGCTGAAACAAACTCAACAAGAACACGCTTATTCTCGCCGTAATTGCTTTTACCATATTTCGCACCCAATTTATCAATATCGGCAACTATATCGGAATAATAATTATCGCCTAAAAAGAAGTTGATAAAACCGGGGCCCGCAATTTCATAGCGGTCGATATACGTGTTTTCAAAATCGGCGTTAGCCATTAAGGTTTCGGCAATTTTTCGGGGAGCCGTGCGGAAATTTCTCGCCCAAGACATAGCGGCGTTAACTGCATAGTCGCCGTGATCACGGTTTGCGGGTACCTCAATTATAAAATCGGTAAGCTCGGCTTCGGGCAATTCATTATTGAGAATAGCCTTTTTTGCCGCAGCTATAATACATTCTTTAATTTGTTCCTTAGCAGTATTTACTATTTGTGACACTGTTTTCAACCTCTTTTATTGATATTTCTACTGTGTTTCGGCTTAAAAATCCGTTATCAATGTCTATTGTATAACACATTGATAACTCGCCGCCGTTTTTATTTAATTTATTAGTTATGCTTTCGCCAAAGATTCCAAGCACGAGCTCGCCTTGTGGGATGGAGTAAAAACACCTGTTTCTACGGCCCTTTTCAATTACAAGCTTGCTGTCAATCGCACCGCTTCTGTTCATAACAATGCGGTTGTCTTCGGTCTTAAGTGTTGTTTTAATCAAAGAGCCCTCAAGCGTTTGATTCTCTTCGTATACTACCATATATTTTCCGTCGCGCTCACCGAACTTTCCAAGCGTGGTAAACTCAATGACATCGCTGTCGGTATCATTTGATTGTGTGCCCTTAATGTTAATAATAACATCCTTCATATTTTATCAATATCCACCTGTTCTGTGTTGTTGCTGTCAATTTTTTTGCCGAGTAGCATTTCGGCAGTTTTTTCAAAGGAATTGGTCATATCGCTAACAAAGAATTTGTTGGTGCCATTATTGTTGGCGCCCGACAACATATTATTCTCAGTAAGGTAGTTTTTAACCGCATCGGCCGTTGCAGTTCCCATGTTGATAAGTGTAACATTTGCCCCCATAATCTTTTGAATTACATCACTTAAAAGAGGGTAGTGGGTGCAGCCTAAAATGAGAGTATCAACGTTTGCCGCTTTTAGTGGCTCAAGGTAACGCCTTGCAGTATCGTAAACCGCCATATTGTCAGCATTTATCCAACCTTCTTCAACAAGCGGTACAAATAATGGGCAACTAACCGCCGTTATTTCGGCGTTTGGCATAACGGACAGTATGCGTTTTTTATGAGCTTCACTGCTGATGGTGGCAGGAGTGCCTAAAACACCTATTTTGCCATTTTTAGTAGCTTCTACAGCGGATTTTGCAGCATAAGAAATAACCTCAAAAAACGGAACGGGGAGAGAGTCTCCCGTATCGGCTGCAACGGCGGAAACTGTACCGCAAGCAGCTATGATAATTTTAACATCATTGAGTAATAAAAATTTCTCATCTTGAACAGCATATTTTTTTATGGTTTCACGGCTTCGAGTCCCATAAGGTACACGTCCTGTGTCTCCGAAATATATTATGTTTTCGTTTGGAAGTTTTTTGGCAATTTCCTTCATAACAGTAAGCCCGCCAAGTCCTGAATCGAAAATACCGATGGGGCGTGAATCAGCCATTATGATGCAACTCCTTTCAAAACATACAAATTCAATTTATAATACCATATTTCGCCGCTTACTGCAACAAATTTATTAAAAATATGAAAAATATTGTATTGACAATGATAAAAATTATGGTATAATAATTCTTGCTGACACGGACCAGTAGCTCAGTTGGTTAGAGCAACCGGCTCATAACCGGTTGGTCCGGGGTTCGAGTCCCTGCTGGTCCACCAGTGTTAGCGTATAAATACGGGTACAGTAGTCAAAGTAAATCTCTGTGGCAGTTAATGTTACGCATCAAACTTCGCATAACGCTCGTTTTCTGCGGCAGGGACATTCGTGTGAAAAACTTTCCACCGGAAACTTTTTCAAGTCGAAACTGCTGGTCCACCAGTGTTAGCAAAAATTGTTAAAAATGAATATAGGGGTATAGCTCAGCTGGTAGAGCATCGGTCTCCAAAACCGAGTGCCGAGGGTTCGATCCCTTCTGCCCCTGCCAAAATCGACAAGTTTCGACAGAAGCTTGTCGATTTTACTTTTTACCTCTTCACTCTTAACTTTTCACTATTCTCTATCGTCGATTGTCGATTTTGGCAAGTAATAAGTAATAGTGAATAGTGAAGAAGTAAGGTGCTTTTTGCCTCGGCGAAAAGAATTTTATATTATTACAACATACGAAGAGGTTCGCCCACTAAATCACTTGAAATGTTCGCGGATTCATGGTATAATTCATAAAGAGGAAGGAGTAATAATATGGATTTTAAACTTCTTATTCGAAGATTTTTGGCATTTGTAATTGACTGGAACATTATGTTCGGTGTTGCTATGGCATTTATGTTCTACGGACCGGGAAGTGATCCTGAATATCTGCTCTACCCGAGCATCAAAATGTTTACATCGGCAGGATTCCTGTTAGGACTTTCATGGTTATCGCTGTATTGCTTATTTAAGGATTGCCTATTTGGAAGAAGGAGTTTAGGTAAGCTTATTTGTGGATTGTCAATCCAAAACTCAGAAACAGGTGAAACTGCATCTTTTGGCAAATTGATTTTGAGAAATATTACTTTTGTAATTGTACAGATAGAAGGAATAGTCGTTTTGGTAAATAATGGCAAACGATTGGGCGATTCAATCGCAAAAACGCAAGTCGTAAGACGAAAAAGAATACATAAAATTCGTTTGTAAGCGATATATTTTGTAGTGATAACATAAAAACAAAGCACCGCAAAAACGGTGCTTTGTTTTTTTGATATGGTTAAAATTTAAAAAATTATTTAACAAAAAACTCGTTTAGATTATCATAGTATCTTTCGGGTTCGGTCAAGAAACTCAGTCCGTGTCCAGCACCCTTAACGGTTATTATTAGTTTTTTAGAAGCACAGGCATCGAAATTTTTTTGGCTCATTTCACAAGGCACAAAATCATCATCTTCTCCGTGGAAAAATATAACGGGAACGGTGCATCTTTTTAAAGCTTGCTCGGCAGTTATTTCTTCTATATCAAATTTTCCATAAATTTTAGCACCAATGTTCACAAAGAAAAATGCGAGTTTTGCGGGCAAGTGCATCTTTTTTATGACACGCTTTATTATCTCTTTTGCAGAACTAAAACCGCAGTCGGCTAAGATTCCTATAACATTTTTAGGAAGTGGACTACCACCCGCAATAAGTACAGTTGTGGCACCCATTGAAATTCCCGTAAGAATAATTTTTACATCATCGCCAAAGTGCCGTAGCATGAAATCAACCCAAGCAAGACAGTCCCTGTGTTCCTTTATGCCAAATGTGATAACATTACCTTCACTTTTACCACTGCAACGTTGGTCTACTATCAAAGCATTTCGGCCAAGCTTAAAGCAGCGTTGAACGCCACCTGCCAAATCACGCTCGGCTTTTCCGCGGTAGCCGTGAAACATAAGCTCTATCGGTGCATTTGAATTACACTCATAATATTTGCCGTACAGTTTTAAACCATCAAACGATGTTATACAAAACTCGGTATGTGGAATTTGTGCTGTTTCGCCCGCATATTCCAAGATTTTTTCGTAATACGGCTCGTATTCTTTACCCTTTGGCAATGCGGTATTATTATTTAACTCCTTTTGCTTTTTTGATACATAAAATGCCATACGAAAGCAGATATATGAAATCATAAAAAATGCGAAAACGAGAATTATAATAATGGAAAATAAAATCCAAAATAATTTCATTTTGTTTACCTACATTTTAAGAATAAATCCTGCGATAATTCCCACGACTGCCGAGATGCATATAATAATTATCGGATGAACTTTTTTAAGTGCTAAAACGGTCATACTTAAAAATAGAACTAATGAAATATAGAATTGTGGGGTTGTAAATACTGAAAGCGATACGGCGGCGGGGAAGAACACAGTAGCACCGATGGACACGACTGCCGAGCCGATAAGACCAATAACTGCAGGCTTTAAGCCCGACATACAGCCGACAACGTATTTGTTGTCTTTGAAACGCTCAAAAAATGCTGCAATAATCAGTATGATTATAAACGATGGCATTACAACTCCGAGAGTCGCGCATATACCGCCGAGCAGTCCACCCATCTGTGTGCCAACATAAGTAGATATGTTAATGGCAAACGGACCGGGTGTGCTTTCACTAACAGCAATAAAATTTACAAGTTCGGTGTTAGTAAGCCATCCAAGACGCTCAATCTCTGACTGTATAAGCGGTAACATTGCATAGCCGCCACCGATGGTAAATAAGCCGATTTTGAAAAAAGTAATAAATAATTGGAGAAAAATCATTATTTAATTCTCCTTTCTGCTATCAGCGAGGACACAAGACCTATAACTGCGCAACCGATTATAACTATTAAAACATCTACATTAAACACGGCCGCCAAGATGAAGGCAAGTGCCGCCAATATATAGGAAATTGTCTTTTTGGGACACACCTTCGCCATACTCCAAAACGCCTTGATAATTAAAGCCAAAACGCCCGCACGGATGCCAAAAAACGCATATTGTACCGCCTTGATATCTTGAAATTCGGTTAGAATTAAGGAAATGAGAGATATAATTATAAATGACGGAAGAACTACACCGAATGTTGCAAAGAACGAACCCCAAAAACCTGCAATTTTGTAGCCGATAAATGTGGCTGAGTTAATTGCGATAGGGCCAGGGGTAGATTCAGCAATTGCAAACACATCAAGTATTTCTTCTTCGGTTATCCATTTGCGGTTCTCAGATACTTCCTTTTGAATCAGCGGAATCATAGCATAACCGCCGCCAAAGGTAAAGGCACCGATTTTAAAGAAAACACTAAAGAGCGTCAAAACCTTTTTTAAATTAAATTTATGTTTCATATAATTTTCCTTTCAATGATTTTAGTATTAGAAAATTTAATGTAATTATAAAAGACTACCTAAACGGAGCAGAATTGAGGTAAAAGTAAGCAAAAGTACACCAAGTTAAAGTTGTTTATACAGCAAAGAGATTTTCGACTTAAAATATCGTTCTTGAAAATACGTTAATTCTGCAATCTCTTCCCGTGTGAAAGTTATACCCTCCGGTGCGACTACCCATTTATGCTCTATATCATTCTCACGATTGATAATCGCTATAATTCTTCCAGTAAATTCAGAAACAGGCCCATTCACGCCTAAAATATAAGCGTCCTCTTCTTCGCCATCTGCCGCCATTGTTCCTTTAATATAGCCATAGTTTATAGGATAATGTATATCCGGATGCTCAGGATGAAAACTTCCAAGTGGTCTGTCAACGGTTACCGTAACAATGGGGCCAATCATTTCCCATTCTCCTTTGCGGTGTTGATGGAGGAGATGAGTATTCTGCGAATCGATCCGCAATCGTGCAATACAGTTTTTGCGACATCATCAGAGATAATGCTCGCTTTTTGTGCGATTTCAATCCAGTATTCTGTTTCGTAGCATTCTTTCAAAGCAATCTGCAATTTAGCGATAAAATCGGGACGGCTGTGCGCATATTTTGCCTCACGAATATTTGCGCCGATGCTTGTGCCACTTCGCTCAAGTTGATTAGACAAGGAATAGTGTCCTTTGATGCTATCGGTCAATTTTAAGATTTGAATCGCAAATTCTGTTGACATATCAGCAAGTTTGTTTTCAGCCATACTATCACCTCATTTACTCCGATTGTACCACACATTTGCAAACTTTTCAATGAAATCGCGCAAGCGCGATGAAATCCTCACTCCGCTCGGATGAAATCTGCTTCGCAGATGAAATTAAATCCACCCATCCGCCGTCGAGGCGGATTTCATCCAACGAAGTTGGATTTCATCGTCGCAGACGATTTCA
>SVOM01000047.1 GCA_015066405.1 Oscillospiraceae bacterium | reverse complement strand
TAAATGCGTGGTTGTGTATAATTCTTAAATTTTTAAGCTTACGTGCTTCCTTTGGGTGCTCGCTTTGTACGAGATAATCAAGCGTTACACCAAACATTTTTGCAATTTCCATAAGCACGGTAACATCGGGTATAGATTCTCCGCGTTCCCATTTAGAAACCGCTTTATCCGAATAATTAAGCCGCTCGGCAAGTTCTAATTGTGTGATACCTTCTTCGGTTCTCAGTGCCGATATATTTTTAGCAATAATCAGTTTGATATCCTGCATAATTTCACCTCTTAATGTCATTATACCATATCGGCACGAAAAAATCAATGCCATCGTTTCGACAAAAAATTACACATTCTACTGCGAGTAGAGGACTGTTTTTTAACTCTACTGCATCGGAACTAAGGGTATTATTTATATATAGATAAGTAGAGTGATTTTAGTTAACCGATGCTGTATAATTATTGGCGGTGATGAAAATGAATAAATTTATAATCTATGCAGATTCGGCTTGTGATATCGATAATGAGATATTGGCAGGATGGGGAGTAAAACGCTGTGAGTTGAGTTTGATGTTCAGCGATAGCGAAAAGGAATATTTAAATAACGAGATAAACCCCGTAGACTTTTACAATGAAATGCGCGCGGGCAAAACCGCCAAAACATCGGCAGTAAATACGCAGACCTTTATGGATGTGTTCGAAGAGGAACTAAAGGCGGGCAATGATGTAGTTTATGTTGCCTTCTCTTCGGGACTCAGCACAACCTATAATTCGGGGGTTGCCGCCGCGGCGGAGCTTATGGAAAAATATCCCGAGCGTAAGGTGCTGGTTGTTGATACGCTTGCGGCATCCGCCGGTTACGGAATGCTTGTATACCTTGCGGCAAGGGAACAGCAAAAAGGCGCTACGCCTGAGAAAATAGTTGAGTTTGTTGAAAATATTCGTTTAAAAATTGCGCACTGGTTTACAGTTGCCGATTTGGTTTATTTAAAACGCGGCGGTAGGGTAAGCCCGACAGTTGCTTTTGTTGGCGGAGTGCTCGGCATTAAGCCGATACTTCACGTGGATAATGAGGGCCACCTTATCAGTATGTCAAAGGTAAGGGGCAGGCGCGCCGCTATTGCCGAGCTTGCAAATAAATTTGGTGAGACCGCCGATAAGGGTGCTGTGCAGACAGTGTATATTTCCCACGGCGACTGCATTGATGATGCAAATACCCTTGCCGATATACTCAAAAAAGATTATGGCGTAAATGTTGAAATCACAACATTTGTAGGTCCCGTAATAGGCGCCCATTCGGGACCGGGCACATTGGCACTTTTCTTTATAGCAAACGAGAGATAAAATAAAACGCTGAGAATTTTCTCAGCGTTTTTTGTTTAGTGCGTTAAAAACAGTAGATACTGCAAAAAGACAAAGTGCAGAGCTGATGCCCGTAAACCAAAAGATAAACGCGCGCCACAGCTCAAATACGGTTTTGGTTACAACGTTTTGTGTGTAGTAGTCAAAGGTAGTTACCTCATCAAAGCCAAAGTATATACCCAGTGCTATACCAACCGCCGCAGTAATAAAACTGAGAGTTTTGAACAGGGTGCGAAGGGTAGAATATTTATTTTTAGTTTTGGGCAAATCGGTTATAATCTTTTCTTCCATGGTTTTTCCTCACTTTATTTAATGGTTTTATTATATCAAAGCCAAAGGTCTTTGTAAATATGTATTGAAAAAGTATCGGCAAAAGTTTATTATTAATAATAGAATAACCTTTTTTATTTCCGTCAATACTCTATGTGTTAGGCGGTGTGTTATGAATAAAAAGGTTAAAAAGGCAATATATTTTTTGTTGGCGGTAACGCTAACCTCGGCACTTTTTTCTCTTGCGGCTTTTTTTGTTTTCGGGGGAGAAACCGCAAACACTAAGGGAGGCGCATCAAGTGTGCCGTATTATGAGGAAACACCACCCGATAATGTGGGTGTGCTATTCCGTTTTGATAACAAAACAAGCGTGTTTTTTGATTTAGATTTTTTTGATGAAAAAATATCGGTAATTTTGTTCGATACAAAAATACCTGCACAAACAGTGCTTGATTACGGCTACACCGTAACATATACTTTTGATGCCGATTATATTTTTCTTGCCGATTTTATAGACCGCTTTGGTGGACTTGAAATGAAAACTGAAGAGCAGCTCCAACGATATACGGGCGTGCAGGTTACCGAGATGTTAGAAAACGGCACCGCAAGTCGGCACGAGGTTATAAAAGCCTTATTTTCGAAAATAAGTATTACCGGCTTTTCAAAAAACGATTTAACATTTATAATAAAAAATACCGATACGTTGCTTAATTTTCCATCGGGCTACCCGATAATAACGCGGTTGCAAAAAATCAGCCGAAGCGTTAATTTTGTCAATTAGGAGATTTAGATGAAAAAACTACTGATACTATTCCTGTGTCTTGTGCTGGTAACCCTTTCGGGTTGCAGTGTGCCCGAGTGGCTTTCACCTTACTTAGATGTATTTCGTGAGGACACTTCCTCTGTGGCAGAGCCCGAGCCCGTGCAGGGAAAACTGTTTGATTATTGCTACAATAACTTAACCGATACACAAAAAGATATGTATAATAAAATACTCACGGGTGTTTATTATATGGAGGAGGAGCGCATATATCTTACCGATGATGACACCGATATTTCGGAGAATGTAAATATCGCATACGGTGCTGTATCGGTTGACCATCCGGAGTTATTTTGGCTTAGCGGACAGTATCACTTGTTAACTCTTGGCGGAGAAAGGTTTTATATAAAGGTAAAATACGATGTTGACCAAACGACGCGTGATGCACAAGCCGCGGCACTTAAAAAACGAGTGGATGAAATAATGGCGGCAACACAGGATATGTCGCCACCCGAAAAAGAACGCTATTTTCACGATTATTTATGCGATAACGTTACCTATACTAATGATGGTGTAAACACCCGTTATACCTCGTTTGGCGCGCTGGTTAACGGCAAGGCGGTGTGCGAGGGGTATTCGAGGGCATTCCAACTGCTTTGCAAAACGGCGGGAATAAACTGTTCACTGATTAAAGGTAGGGCAGAAGACGAAGCGCATATGTGGAATGTTGTGGAGGTTTTCGGCGAGTGGTACGAGGTTGATGTTACCTGGGATGATGCCGATGATAAAGGTCCTTTTTACCATTATTTTAATATCACAACTACGCAAATGCAAAAAACGCATAAACGCTATAACGAAATTACAGCCGATGAGCGCGGCATTGATTTAGATGGGTTAAAGTATAATCTCAACCCGCCGCAATGCACGGCCACAGAATATGGCATTAATAATGAAGAAAAAAATCAGTAAGGAAAACCCTTACTGATTTTTTAATTTTGCTCATCGAGGGACAACATAAATGATGGTATAAAGTCTTCTAAAAATACATCTGCCGCAGGGAAATTAAGCGCCTTTATTGCTTCCTCGGTTGAAGCCTTCGCAGTGAGGAACTCTTGGTTCCCCATTTTAAGTTCTTCAATGCATTTAATATATGCCGAGATTTTATCGGCCGCTTTAATAATAAGCCGCGCAGTATCATCTATATCACTATAAACCTTTGCTAAATCATCGCTTAAATAGTCGGGCAGCATTGATAGTAATTTGTCTTCTGCCACCTTTTCTATTTCCTTGTATACCTTTTTAATCTCGGGGTTATAGTATTTTATGGGGGTGGGCATATCTCCCGTGATAATCTCGCTTGTATCGTGGAAAAGTGCCAAAACGGCCATGCGGTCGGCATCCACATTGCCGCCGAAACGGTTGTTGTGTATGAGCGACAGTGCGTGTGCCACAAACGCTGTTTCGAGCGTGTGCTCGCTCAAGCTTTCTTGTTTTGTGTTGCGCATAAGCCCCCAACGGTATATATTTTTCATACGTGAAAGCATGGCATAAAAATGATAACTCATATATTTTACCTCAAAATGAAAATTAAGTCGTACTATTGAATATTATATCATAATTTGCTATAATATCAATAATGATATTCATATTTTCGGGAGGGCGAAATGGGATTTTCATATAATAAAGCGTTGACTTTAAAACCCGCAAAGGGTTTGGCACTCTCAACATTTGTAATAGCGCTGTTTGCGGCAGCGGTTATGTTTGCACCTTTTATAATAGAGGGCGGCGGATATTTCACTTTTTACGGGGATTTTAATGTTCAGCAAATCCCATTTTATCAAATGAGCCACGAGATGGTGCGTAACGGCGATTTTGGTTGGAGTTGGCTTACCGACCTTGGCGCAAATTTCATCGGCTCATACACATTTTATCTTGTTGGCAGTCCGTTTTTCTGGCTTACCATTCCGTTCCCAAACTGGATGGTGCCGTATTTGATGGGACCACTGCTTATTCTTAAATTTGCTTGCGCGGCACTTACGGCATATCTTTATATTCGCCGTTTTACCCGCACTCCCGAAGCAGCACGCGTTGGCGGTATACTGTATGCTTTTTGCGGCTTTTCGGTTTACAATGTTTTCTTTAACCATTTCCACGAGGCAATAGTTATATTCCCATTACTGCTTTTGTCGCTCGAATTATTGCTTACAGAAAACCGCCGCGGCGTTTTTGCAATAACTGTTTGCATTGCCGCACTTATGAACTACTTTTTCTTCTTCGGTATGGTGGTTTTCTGCATTATATACTTTATTATCCGTGTTACGAGTAAAGCCGTAAAGCTTACATTTGCACGCTTTATTACAATGTTTTTCGAAGCGGTGTTGGGCGTTTTAATGGCGGCAATACTGTTGCTTCCCACCATCGCCGCCGTATCAAAGGTAGGACGGCTTGAAGATATATTGCTCGGTTGGAATGCCATAACCTACGGAAAGGAGCAAATTTATCTTAATATTATTGAGTGCTTCTTCTTCCCGCCCGACATTCCTGCGCGCCCTGTATTTTTCCCAGGTGCTAATGTAAAATGGTCATCACTTGGCGGTTGGTTGCCGCTATTTAGTATGGCGGGTGTGTTTGCCTATTGTATGGCACACAAGGGCAACTGGGTAAAAAGGGTTATTTGCACAAGCTTCGTATTCGCATTTTTTCCGATACTCAATAGCTTGTTTACCGCACTTAATGTATCCTACTATGCGCGTTGGTTCTATATGCCGATACTCGTTATGTGTTTGGCCACCGCCTCCGCTGCGGAGGACCGCGAGGTTAAATGGGATGGCGCATTAAAATGGGTTGCCTTTATAACCGCGGCGTTTGCTTTGGTTATAGGCCTGTTCCCACAAAAGAACGAGGATGGCGAGATAACACTTGGTCTCTTTACCGAAAATACAAACAATTTTTATATGGTGCGCTTCTGGCTTACAGTTGCAATAGCCGTAGTTTCGCTTATTATACTCGTAATTTTATTTGCCTCCTTTAAACGCCGCGCACGTGCATTTTTAAACACTGCTTTGTGCTTTGTGCTTGTGATATCGGTGCTTTATGGTATGGTATTTATAAATATGGGCAGACAACACTCATACGATATTGATACAGTTGTGGTTGATTCATTAATTGAGGGCGATGTTGACCTGCCCGATTCCGATAATTATAGAATTGATACGTATGACAGTTGTGATAATACGGGTATGTCGTTAGGGTTGCCCAGTATAAACGCATTCCACTCGGTAGTGCCTAATACCATAGTTGATTTTTATGAATTTGTGGGCGAAGAGCGTAGCGTTGCGAGCCGTCCGTCAACCGATAATTATGCAATAAGAAACTTGTTATCGGTTAAATATGTTTTAAATCTCTTAAATGAGGACCCGTTCCAAGATAGCGTGGGCGATACGGTTATGCCCGACTACACCTATTACGGAACGCAAAGCGGTTATAAAATTTATGAAAACGAGAACTATATACCATACGGCTTCTCGTATGAAAATTATATTTCGGTATCTGATTTAGAAAAATATAGTGAGCGCGAGCGCGCGTTTGTGATGCTCAAAGCCATTGCTTTAACGGATGAGCAAATCAGTAGATTCTCGGGTATTTTAAACCCACTTGACACATCGGCATTATATAATTTTGATGCCGAAGAAGCTGCCGCCGACAGCAAGTTATTGGCGGCCACATCGGCAACCGCGTTTTCACACGATAAAAACGGCTTTAAAGCCACTGTTTCGCGTGAAAAACCCACACTTGTATTTTTCTCAGTGCCTTATGATGAGGGTTGGAGTGCTACGGTAAACGGCAAAAAAGTAGATATTGAAAAGGCAAATATCGGCTTTATGGCGGTGCCTGTGAATGCCGGGAACAGCGATATAGTGTTTACCTATAAAACGCCGCTTTTGTTTGAGGGTATGGTGGTAAGCGGCGGCGCCGCAGCGATATTCTTAATATATCTGCTTATATGCCTTATAACGCGCAAAAAACGTGCCGAAACCGAATACCCTGAGGGAGAAGAGCTTATTGCAAAATGGCTTGCTTGGGATGTTGCCGATGCCGTAAGCGGCGTGGAAGACACAAACGATGAGCCATCCTTGGATGAGATTGCCGAAAATCTCAGCAAAGAGTATCCCGTAATAACCAGAAACGAAGAGTTTATCGGTGGCTTTAATGTGCACACCGAAACGGATGATGATACAAATAATTAATTCTTGACAAATTATTTAGTTTGTGCTAAATTAACCTTTGTCAAGTGCAAAAAAACTTGCAAATAGAAAGGGGAGCTCGATTAACTCGGGCTGAGAGGAAGCCGTTATGCTTCGACCCATAACCTGATGCGGATAATGCCGACGTAGGGATGTAACGCCTTAGAGTTTATGCCGCAGTTTATCTGCGGCATTTTTTATTTGCTTGATTCTAAATCAAGGAGAATGAAAAATGAAAAAAGAAAACTTGCAAAAACTAACACTGTCAGCCATGATGATAGCATTATCAACCGTGCTATCGCTCTTTAAAATTTGGGAAATGCCTCTTGGTGGCGCAATAACACCGCTTTCAATGTTGCCCGTGTGCTTAATTGCCATTGCATACGGCACAAAATATGCTATAGCACCGTGTTTTCTATACGGAGTTATACAAATGTCTTTAAGCGGAGTATTTGGCTGGGGACTAACGCCGTGGGTACTTATAGGCGCTATTTTGTTCGATTATATTTTGGCGTTTGGCTGTTTGTGCCTTGCGGGAATTTTTAAAAACCGCGGAATAGTAGGGGCGGTTGCCGGTATTACAGTTGCTTGTATTGTGAGATTTGTATGCCACTTTATTTCGGGTTGCATATTCTTCCGCAGCTTTGAGATTTTTAATAACCCGT